>JAHEIN010000037.1:19400-21341 GCA_024639335.1 bacterium
CCACCGTGGTCGACTGGAGCTCGTTCTCCGATCGAGACTCCTTCACCACAGCCGTGTGCGATGTCGTGGAAGCAAACCGCTGCACCTTCATGGTGCTTGCGGGCTTCATGCGCATCCTCGCGCCTGGGGCGGTCGAGCGGTTCGGTGGGCGGATCCTCAACATCCACCCCTCCCTGCTCCCGTCGTTCCCCGGGGCTCACGCCGTCGAGGAGGCCCTCGCTCACGGTGTGAAGGTCACCGGTGTCACGATCCACGTCGTCGACGAGTTGGTCGACAATGGTCCCATCATTGCGCAGGAGCCGGTTGCGGTCCGCCCCAATGACGACGCCCAGACGCTGCACGCCCGGATTCAGACCGTCGAGCATCGGCTCTACCCTCGGGTGATCGCCGACTTCGTACTCGGCGGGTTGGAGCAGCGATGATCGAGGTGAAGCGGGCACTTGTGTCGGTGTCCGACAAGACGGGGCTGGTCGAGTTCGCCACGCGTCTTTCGAATGCGGGAGTCGAGCTGGTGTCCTCGGGAGGTACCGCTGCCGCATTGGAGCGGGCCGGACTGACGGTCACCAGGGTGACCGACGTGACCGGCTCACCGGAGATCCTCGGCGGTCGGGTGAAGACGCTTCATCCCAAGATCCACGGGGCGATCCTCGCCGATCTCTCCAAGGACGAGCACCAGCACGATCTCGATGCTCAAGAGACCGAGCCGTTTCAGCTCGTCGTGTCGAATCTGTATCCGTTCAGACAGACCGTCCAGAAACTCGACTCCACCGAAGCCGAGATCATCGAGCAAATCGACATCGGCGGTCCTGCCATGGTCCGCGCCGCCGCCAAGAATCACCGCTGGGTGGGGATCGTGACCTCGCCCGAACAGTACGGCGCAGTGGCCGTGGCCGTCGAGGGCGGCGGGCTCGAGGCGGGACTGCGTCGCACGCTCGCCAGAGAGGCCTTCTTCCACACCGCCGCCTACGACGCTGCGATCGTCTCGTGGCTCGAGACCATCGACTCGGACTTCCCCGACCGCATCGCCATCGCGCTCGAGCGTGACCCGACTCCGCTCAAGTACGGCGAGAACCCGCACCAGCAGGCCGGCCGCTTCCACGAGCCGGACCGGGTGACGTGGTGGGATGAAGCGGTGAAGCTGAACGGACCTCCTGCCAGCTATCTCAACGTCTTCGACGCAGACGCGGCTTGGTCGTTGGTACATGATCTGGCGGCCGTGACAGGGAAACCGTCGGTCGTGATCATCAAGCACGCCAATCCGTGCGGTGCCGCATCGGCGGATACGCTTGCAGACGCCTACCAGCGTGCCTACGAATGCGATTCGAGGTCGGCGTTCGGGGGCATCGTGGCTTTCAGCCAGCCGGTCGACGCCGAGACCGTGGAGCGAGTGGTCGCGGCCGCGCAGGCCGACGTCATCGTCGCCCCCGCCTACGACGCCGGTGTGCTCGAGGCGATCGTCGGGCGCCGCAAGAACACGCGGGTGTTCCAGGGACCTCCACCGGAGGCTCTGCCCCTCCACCTGCGACCGACATCGGCTGGGTGGCTGGTTCAGTCGCAGTACGGGTTCGAAGCCGACGTCGAACAATGGCGGGTCGTCACCGACCGGTCCCCGTCAGTCGAAGAGCTGGCTGATGCCGTCATTGCCTGGCGGGTCTGTGGGGCAACCACCTCGAATTCGATAGTGATCGCGGAGGGTGAGACCGCCTGGGGAATCGGAGCAGGTCAACAGAACCGCGTCGAAGCATCGGAGATCGCCAGGGACAAAGCTGACGGCCGTGGGCGAGGAGGTGCGCTGGCGAGCGACGCATTCTTCCCGTTCCCCGACGGCATCGAGGTGGCGGCCGAAGCCGGCGTGGCGGTCGTCGTGCAGCCGGGCGGCTCGATTCGGGACGATGAGGTGATCGCCCGGGCGAACGAGCTGGGACTGGCGATGATGATGAC
>JAHEIN010000170.1 GCA_024639335.1 bacterium
GACTTTGGGCCTGGGTGTGAGGTGGTGATGGACGGGGCGTCTCCGAGCATCCGGACAGACTACGACCGACGGCGCCCGATCGCCTCGGGACCGGCGGATCCTTCGGCCCAGGCTCAGTCGTGGCTCAACACCCTCCGGGCGTCGCCGCCAAGGAAGGCTCGTCGCGTCCGGTCGTTCAGACGCAGGTCGGGAAGGGCGGCCAGCGCCCGGGGCGGGCCTAGCATCGGGTGGTGGCCCCGGGCATCACCTTCGACCGTCGTCTGCCCTGAAGTGACTAGCTGTCCTTCCCACAGAAGTTGTCGGTGGGAGGATGGCTGGCGGGTCGCCCGTCGACCTCGGTGTGGAGGGGGTGCCGGTTGTATTCGTGGGGCCAACTCGGTAGCGAGTCGAGGCGCTGCGGGTTCGAGTCAAAGGCCTGGTTGTAGGCCCACTGGTCGAACAGTATCTGGTTGAACGGGTCGATGTTTTTCCATTGTTCTGTGGCCGGATCCACCGGGTTCGCAGGGTGGGATCGAACCAGTGACTCCTGCTGTGTGTGAAGGCGAAATGCGCACCCTGGAAAGACGGGCGACTCGGCGGAATCCCCGACTAGTTCAACGGAATTCGCCTATGGTCGCTTCGGCTCCCTCACGGTCGTTTTCGGTTGTCTGACGGACACCTGACGGACACTCCCCCATCTCTTTCTGCCGACCGCCGCCGTCTCGAACCAGATTGCCGGCCCGGCGCTTTGAGCAACGTGAGGCCTCGTCCAGGACACGGCACTGATGTGTACGAAGCTGTGTGGCCGTGGGCGGTTGGGCCATTGGCCTCTTGGGCCAGACCACCGATGGAGTAAGCGTGGATGGTGGCTATCAGCGGTGACTTGATGGCCCGCTGGACTCCGGCCCGGATCGGAGGTGAGATTGGATGCGCGTTGAGATCAAGCGCAGGTTGCCCGTCCCCAGCAAGAAGGCGTTCGACTACCTCGCCGACTTTCGCACGTGGCCGATGTGGTACTCGGGTGTACTCGAGATCGTCGACCCCGACTCGGCGGCGTGGGACAAGAAAGGTGACTCTGTTCGCTTTGCCTACAAGCTGCTCGGCAGGCGCCTGGAAGGTGAGGCCTTCCTCGATGTGGTCGAAGAGGCCGAGTACGTGAAGATGCACTCGACCATGCCCATGGTGGGCGAGGTCAGTCACGAGTGGATCTACGAGGATGTCGACGAGGACGAGTTCACGCTCGTCGGGATCATGGAGACCGATGAGCCGACCAGAGTCTTTGGGAAGCTGATAGATCGCATGGTGGTTCCGAAGATCCTCGAGCGCGACCTGACGACGACCTTCGAGAACCTCGAGGAGACCTTTGCGCTCGGTGTCCCCGACTGACGGCAATCGAAGAACGCGAGAAGGTCCGGTCTCGGCCGGGCCTTCTCGGCGTAACAGCCAACGTGGATGAGGCGATCCGGGAGTTCTCGCTGCCACTCGAGCGCTCGGCGTCCCGCGCCATCGGGCCGTTCGCCCCGGCTCTCTCGTGATGATCTGGCGGAGGGCGCCTTGCGGAACCGTCGCAAGAGGCTCTGACCTCGGACTCTCGCATGCGCAACGCCCCGTGGCATCTTGCTTCGTCTTCCGGTCTCGGACGGACCCGGTAGTTCCCGCAACGAGGATCTGCAGCGTGACCGTCCGTTTCGTTCGGGTCGTGGACAGACCGAATGCAGAAGTGAGCTGTGTCCGGCACTGCGAACCAGATCCTCACCCAGACATCTGAGTCTCCACGCCCCATAGACTGCCCGCATGCCGATGCTCATGGATGTCCACCCTGGGCCTCGGTGACGCGACGCCCGAAGAGATCGAGGCGGCCCATCGCGCCGATCTCGAAATGCAGGACGCTTCTGGAGTCAGGTGGGTCTCGTACTGGCTGAACGCTCCAGACGGAAAGTCCTTCTGCCTGGCCGAGGCCCCGGATTCCGAGTCGCTCAAGGCGTGCCACAAGGCATCACATGGACTCATGCCCCACAACGTCATCGAACTCGATGCCCCCACGATGTCGGCATTCCTTGGCCCGATGGATACCGACAAGGGCGACCGGGTGCTGCTCGACGACGGGAAACTCGACACCGGGCTGCGGGCGATCATGTTCACCGACATCGAGGGTTCGACCTCGATCAGCACCGAGCACGGGGACGATGCCGCCGTCGAGGCAGTCCGACGCCACGACGAGATCGTCCGGGGCTACCTCGACGAGTTCTCCGGCTCTGAGGTCAAGCACACCGGTGACGGTGTTCTTGCATCGTTCACCTCGGTCATCAAGGCACTCGGGGCGGCGACAGAGATGCATCGGGCATCCACCGACATCGAGAATCTCCGCATCAAGATCGGGATCTCGGCCGGCGAGCCGGTCGAAGAATCCTCCGATATCTACGGGGCTTCGGTGAACCTGGCCGCCCGCATCTGCGCCAAAGCTGCGGGTGGGCAGACCCTCGTCGCCGGCACTGTCAGGGACCTCGCCATCGGCAAGGGCGTCGGCTTCTCCGCCATCGGGGAGATCGACCTCAAGGGCTTCCCCGAGCCGGTCAGGCTGTTCTCGGTCGAGTGACACGGGGAGCGAGCCCGCCCGTCGAAGCCGAACGGGACCACGACCGAACATGTCTCGCTCCTCGACGGCGAGTGGTTGGTTTCGGCTGGGCTTCCCGCTGGTCTCCGCCCACCTCTGTGACGGCTCGGCCACTCGACCCAGAGATACGAGAATGGCCCGTGTTGACGCGGGATCGTCTGGGTGGGACCTACTGGGACCGAACCAATCACCTCTGCCGTGCGAACGCGCAGCCGGTACCGCCCATCATCCACGGTTGCCACCGAACATCGACGTTTGGCTGGCAGTCACCACCGTCGTCACGGTCATCACCGGTCATTGCTGGTTGTCATGTGGTGCGTTGTGGTCGCAACCAAACGTGCAGCAAAGACGAACGGTCTCGCACCGCACCGACCGTCTAGGCGAGATCGAGCTTCACGGTGCGCCCAACGTCTGAGGAGTGCTGGAGTGCGTCGAGCAGCTCGTGCAATTCCAGGGCGTCGTCAAAGCCGGGTTCGAATCGCTTGCCGTCACGGATCGCCTCTGCGATCCGGGCATAGGCCCGGGCAATGTTGCCGGCGGGCCCGTCCGGGAGGGCTGCGGGCGCGAGCCGAAGGCGTTCGGGGATGGGAAGTGGGGCGAGTGGTTCGTCGCCCCGAGCACCTTCGAGGGTCGTCGGGGTGATCTGGGGCAGACCCTCGGTCGTGGCGATGAGCGTGCCTTCGGTGCCGTACACCGTCATCCGCCAGCTGCTCCCGTTGTAGGGAACCGAGGCCATGTGGAACGAGAGACGCCCGCCACCGGGAAACGTCCCGGTGAAGGCCACGTTGTCGGGGGCGTCGACGTCGATGGTCTCGCCGGTGTCTGCGAGGTGCCATTGAGGCACCTGGGTGGAAACCGATGCCGTGACCTCGGTGAGGGGGCCGAATGAGTGTGAGAGGTAGTGAAGGCTGTGGCCGGCGACGATGGTCAGGAGGTTGGCGCCGTTCTTGGCGTCGCCCATCCATGCGCTGCTCGAGTCGCTTCTTCCCGCACCGCCGCCGAACATCGTCATGTTGACCGACAGCACGTCGCCGAGCCAGCCCTCGTCGTGGAGCTCTTTGATGTAGGTGAGCGAGGGGTCCTGGCGCCCCTGGAGGCCGACTGCGGTGATGACACGCTTGGCTCTTGCCAACGCAGCCATCTCCTGCGCCTCGGCGAGATCGGCGCCGAGCGGCCATTCGCAGAAGACGTGCTTGCCGGCCTCGAGCGCGGGCATGACGACTCCGTGATGGGCGGGCACTCTCACGACCACGGCGATCAGGTCGATTTCCGGCTGGGCCGCCAGGTCATTCACATCGTGGAATCCTCTCACGCCGTAGGCATCGGCCGCCGCGGCGGCGGACTCCGGGCGGCTGGTGCACACCGCCGCCAATTCGAGGTCCTCGACTGCCCGGATGGCCGGTATGTGGACCATGGGACCCCAACCTCGCCCAGAGGCGTCGGCGCCGACCAGACCTACTCGCACGGGTTCCGTCATCGTTGTCTCCGTTCTGCCGGTCTGCATCCGGCTCGGGGCGGGCAGGTCTGGGCTTGTCTAGCCGTTGGGTGCGGCACGCAGGTCCGTTCGTTCGAGCACGATGACTGGGATGCGTCGGTCTGTCTTGGTCTCGTACTCGGCGAACTGACCCATGATCGCCACGAGCTTGGAGTACAACTCCTCGCGAGCAGGTCCGTCCTCGATGATCGTTGCCTTCGCGGCGAATCTCTCGGTTCCGACCTCGACGGTCACGTCCGGGTTGGCCCGCACGTTGAAGAACCAATCCGGGTGAGTCGGTGCTCCTCCCTTCGTCGCTGCAACGAGATAGCGATCGTCGTGGGTCGCGTAGACGAGCGGGTTGAGGCGCTGCTTTCCGCTCTTGGCTCCCGTGTTGTGGAGGATCAGAACGGGCTTGCCTGCGAAGAACCCACCCACGGCGCCATTGTTGGCTCGGAAGTCCTCGATCACCTGCTGATTGAAACGACCAGCCGATGGTGTTGAGCTCATGTCGCCTCCTACTGGTCCTGATGTATGCATGAGCATACACTATCTATGCTCTTGCATATACTTTCTGGTACTCTCCTGGTCGTGTCTGCGCCAGAACCACAACCGGAGCACCGTGATGTGTCGCCAGGCGTGATCGTCGAGAGCGACGGAACCAAATACCTCACCCGTGAACACGCGAACGCCTTCCTCGGACTCATCCGCGCCAGCAATTCCGTGTTCTGCGCCCTCGACCAGTCCCTCCAGGACGCGCACGGCATCTCGCTCCACGAATACGAGGTGCTGCTCTTTCTCGCCGCCTTCTCGCAGGATCATTCGATGCCGATGACCGAACTCCGCCGCCGCACACCCCTCAGCCAGAGCCGTGTCTCTCGCGTGGTGAGCGGCCTCGAAGACGGCGGGCTCGTCCGACGGTCCACCGATGACGTCGACAAGCGCGCAGTCACGGTGACCCTCACCCAGCAAGGGCTCGAGAAGTATCGATCCGCTCAGGATCGACACCTGCGAGACCTCGACCAACACCTCTTCTCAGTGCTGACCGAACGAGAGATCAAACAGCTGGCCGCCATCACCGCGAAGATCGTCGCCGCCCACCACGACCGGCGATGACTCGACCACCCCGGTCCCGCGGCCCCAGACCTCAGTAGCTGGTCCTGTCCACCCCGCCGGACCGCAATCAGCTCCATTCCTACTGGGAGCAACCCAAACGTGCACAAAGGAGCACTTCGTCGACGTCCGAGATCGGCACCGGCCCCATTGTGTTGGGATTGCGCAATCCGCTCTGAAACCAATCTGCACCGACCCGGCAACGCACGGGGCGTCGTTCCCGGGTAGACGACGGGGCGGGCGGGAATCGCACTCGAAGATCGAAGCGGGTCTCGCCGACGCTCAGTGCCGGCGGCGCAGGCGGTCGTTCACCGCGGCCAACCACCGCCGCGGCTCGTCGTCGGAGGCCCCGGATCGCTCGGCCTCGACGATGTTCAGCATGAAGTTCATGCCCTTGTAGACGTCGATCCGTACGGGATCGCCGCTCGCCGCGAGGTCCTCGCCGTAGCCGTCCCAGAACGCGGCCGGCACGCCGTACAGGATCAGCACCCAATCCGCGAGCGGGTCGCCCCAAAAGGCGCGCTCGCCGTCGATGACGGCGGCGATGCGGATGTCGGCTCCCTCGCCGTCGATCAGGATGTTGCGCGGCCAGAGGTCGCCGTGCAGGAGGTGCGGCGTGGTCACCTCGTCCAGCCGCTCGCGGAACCGCGGGAAGATCCGGACGAACTCCTCGACCTCGGGATGCATCCGATCGAGTCGG
>JAHEIN010000171.1 GCA_024639335.1 bacterium
GTAGCGCAGGAGATACACGGGTCGTAGTTCCTGATCGCCTGCTCTAGCCGATGCTGCATCTCGGAGTCGGTGAGCTCGACGATCGTGGGGATGAGCCTGCGGAGATCCTCTTCGATGCGCAGTTGGTTCTGGGAGGTCGGCGGAACGATCTGGGCCTCGGTGATGAGGCCGTCCTCATCGATCCGATATCGGTGATACAAGAGGCCGCGGGGTGCTTCTGAAGCGCCATGGCCCTCGCCTGCGGCGACAGTCCCGCTGCGGGCGGGAGCTGTCGGCGGCTCGTATCGGCTGATGATGTCGAGGCTCGTCGCACAGGCATGGACGACCTCCACTGCGCGCACGATGATGCTCCGGAACGGGTTGACGACGGTCGACTCGACCTGCCTGGCGGCTTCGAGCGCAACCGGATGCAGCTGATCGCGGTTCAGATTGAACCGCGACATGGGGCCCACGTGGTATGACCCGCGATCTCGGACCCGGGCATGCAGGGCATTCGACCACTCGACCTGTTCCTCGACGAAGATGGCGTTGAACTCATCGACGGCTGCGTCGATCCCTTCCGTCGAGCGGATCCGCCCTTCGATGATGGCGTATTCGTCGGGGTGGGTGAGTGCGACGAACTCGTAATCGAGATCGAGGTCTGGGAACGGGAACGTCGACACGAGCGAGACCGTCCGCAAGGAAGCTTCGAGCGCCCACTCCAACTCGGGCACGACGCTCTCCAGCTCGGTTTTCCTCGGCGTCCGATGGAAGCCACCGACCTTCGGATTGATCGGATGGACCTCGCGCCCACCGATCAGCGCTATGAGGTCATTCCCCATCTTCTTCAGCCGGAGAGCATCGCGTACCTCGTTCGGGAAGTCGGCGGCCATGGCGACCCCGCTGGGATAGCCGAGGAAGTCCGGAGCGTGCAGAAGATAGATGTGGAGCGCATGGCTCTCGATCCACTCTGCCAGGTACAGCAGATGGCGCAGATCTCTGATTCGCTCACCAACATCGATGTCGAGGATCCGCTCCATTGCGTTTATGGACGAGGTCTGATAGGCAATCGGGCAGATCCCGCAGATGCGGGCCGTGATGTCCGGGGCCTCGGTGTGATCGCGTCCTCGGAGAAATGCCTCGTAGAAGCGGGGCGACTCGAAGATCTCGAACTTCAGATCCACGATCTCGTCGCCATCCAACAACACGTCGAGCGCTCCCTCGCCCTCGACCCGCGAGAGTTCGCCGACTCGGAATGATCGGAGTTGATCTGTCTTGTGCACCGTCAGCCTCCTGTGGACGTCTCGATGGAAGAGGCCGCCTCTGCGAATCCGGGGGCACCGGCGTTGAATGTCCGAAGCGAGCGCAGGAGGCGCTCGTCGTCGACTCCGAGCTCGCGCCATCGGGTGGCGAGCGAGTCCATGTTGACCGTCTCGGCCGGACCGAAGCAGCCATAACACCCGCGATCGAAAGCCGGGCAGATCGCCCCACACCCCGCCTGTGTAACGGGGCCGAGACACGGTGTGCCCGAGGCAACCATCACACAACTCACGCCGCGCGCCTTGCACTCGATGCACACGGGATAGGTCGGGAGGTCCGGCTTTCTCCCGACGAGCAGAGCTCCCACCAACTCGAGCAGCTGGTACTTGTTGACGGGACAGCCCCGGACCTCGATTTCGACGTCGACGTGTGCCGAGATCGGCGTCGATGTCTGGAGCGAATCGATGTAGGACGGGGTGGCGTACACCAGCTCGATGAACTCGTCCACATCGGCGAGGTTCTTCAACGCCTGGATCCCACCGGCTGTCGCGCAGGCTCCGATCGCAACCAACGTCTCAGACTGTTGTCTGATCGACTGGATGCGCTCGAGCTCTCGCTGCGTCGTCACCGAGCCCTCGACCAGGGAGACGCTGTACGGACCGTCGACGTGAGCGGTGGTCGCCTCGGCGAAGTGGGCGATCTCGATGGCGCCGGCGATGTCGAGGAGCTCGTCTTCGAGGTCGAGCAGACACAGCTGGCAGCCATCGCACGATGCGAACTTCCAGACGGCGAGGGTCGGCTTCGCCATCGTCAGACCTCCCTGATCTCGAACAGCTCGGCGACACGGTCGTACCGGAATACCGGCCCGTCCTTGCAGACGAACAGCGGGCCGAACTGGCAGTGGCCGCACAGCCCGACGCCACACTTCATGTTCCGCTCCAACGTGACCCAGATGTCCGCTGGGTCGATGCCGCGACCGGTGAGGTCCCGGCCGGCGTTGATCATCATGACGTCCGGCCCGCACATCATGACCAGAGGGTTCCTGAGGTCGTCGAGCGCCCGCTCGAAGAGACCGGTGACGAGGCCGATCTCGCCGTCCCATGCGTCGTCACCCGCATCGACCGTCAGGTGGACCACGACGTCGTCCAACTCACCCCAGATCTCGAGGTCGCCTCGGAACAGCATGTCCTGTTGGGTCTTGGCGCCGTAGACGATGCCGACCGATCCCCGCTCGTCGGGGTGCTCGGCGACACTGAAGATCGCCGATCTCAGGGGCGCCAGGCCGAGCCCGCCGGCCACGAACAGAACGTCGCGTCCTTTGGTGAGCTCGATCGGCCAGGCGGCCCCGTATGGGCCCCGAACCGAAATGGTCGCTCCCACGTCGGTGTCGGTGATGGCTGCGGTGACCGCCCCTGCGGCTCGTATGGTCACGGACAGGCACCTGCGGCTGTCGGGGTGATTGGAGAACGAAATCGGGACCTCGCCGACTCCGGGGACACCGATCATGCCGATCTGAGCCGGTGCAAAGCCGAAACAAGACCGACCGTCCGCCGGCTCGACCATCAACGTCGTGACATCGTGGGTCTCTCGACGCTTGGCGACGACCTCGAAGGGTCGCGGAATCAGGGCGTTCGAGGCGTCAGGCATCGACGCGCTCCATCATCTTCGGGATCTCGGCTGTGAAGTCGATACCGACCGGGCACCAGGTGATGCACCGTCCGCACCCCACGCAACCCGAGGTGCCGAACTGCTCGACCCAGCCCGACAGCTTGTGCGTCAGCCACTGCCGGTAGCGGGCGTCGATGGTGGACCGATGTGGCCGGCCGCCCATGAACGAGAAGTCCAAGGAGAAACAAGAGTCCCAGCGAAGCTCACGGCTCGCTCTGCTGCCGTCGAGGCTCGCGGTGTCGAGGGTGGAGACGCAGAAGCAGGTCGGGCACGCCTGGGTGCAGTTCCCGCAAGCGAGGCATCGCTGCGCGATGTCCGCCCATGCCGGATGTTCCCGATGGGAGGCGAGGAACTCCGGTAGCCCAACGGTGGAGAGTTCCCGGCCCATCGCATCGGAAGCGCCGGACACTGCGGAGCGGACAAGCGAGATCTCGATCTGGTCGGGATGGCGGTGGGTCACGCGTTCGAGGATCCTCTCTCCCCGTTCGCTCCCGAACCGACCGACATACTCCCACTCGCCATCCACCAGCAGCTCGGTCATGGCGAGGTCGAAGTGAGTCGTCGCGGCGGGGCCGGTTCCCATCGACCCGCAGAAGCAGACCTCGCCGGGCTCGGTGCAGTCGACTGAGACGATGAAGCTGTCGGTTCTCCTTCGCAGGTAGTCGGCGTCTTTGTACTCCCCACCGAGAAGCACCGTATCGTGGATTGCCAGTGCGGCCAGTTCACAGGCCCGGGCACCGATCACGGCGATCTTGGGTTCCGGGCGCTCAGCAGGCTCGAATCTCAACGTTCCGCCCTCCCGAACCGAGGACCACACCGCGCGACGGGGAGGGAAGAAGAGATCCTTGAGGCTGGCGACTCCAACCGTGTAGCCGAACATGGCGTCGTCAGAGCGCTCGACCAGCGAGTAGTGGCCAGGGCCCTGGACGTCCCGGACACCGATGGCGAGCTCGTCGATGCCATGCACCAACTGGTAGCGGATCGCAGAATCGACGACGACCGGCCCGTAGACGTCGTACCCGTCCTGCTCGAGGACCTGTACGAGCTGATCCAGCGCGGACCGCACCAACACGAATGACATCGTTCGTCTCCCGACTCGTCGCCAACGTATGGGGGGGTGTCGTTGAGGGGTAAGGGACCTTCGTCACAGGTCCGAGTACGCAAGGGCACTGTCGACTCGTGGATGCTCTCGGCATGGTGAGAGAAACGACTCGGAGATGAAGCATGGCGAGGACGCAGGTCGGTGAGCGGAAGTCTCATGGCGGGAGCTCGGCGCGGTCGGAGATGATGCCGGCCACGGCAAGGTCCGGGATCACCTGGGCAATCGGCACGGCAGTGATCAGTGGCTTCGCCATCTGGGTGAACCGGATCGGAGTCGCAGCGTGGTCGAACTCAGGCGGTTCGCTGGCGTACACGACGGCCAAGAACCTGATTGCCGCTGTCGTCATCGCCGCGCTCGTCTGGAAGGTCAGGCCCGTCGCCATCTCGAAACCGGAGCTGCGCAGTCATTGGAAGGGACTGACCGCGATAGCGGTGTTCGGTGGAGCGATTCCCTTCGCCCTCTTCTTCGAGGGCCTGGCGAGAGCGACATCCACACAGGCAGCGTTCATCCACAAGACCCTGTTGCTCTGGGTGGCTGCGTTGGCGATCCCGCTCCTGGGTGAAAAGGTCCGCACCACCCACATCGTGGCGATCGCAGCCCTCCTCGGCGGACAGGTGGCGCTCGCAGGGGGCGTATCGGGTATCACGATGGGGGTCGGTGAGGTTCTGATCCTCGGTGCCACGCTCTTGTGGTCTGTGGAGGTCATCGTGGCCAAGCGAGTCCTGGCTGACGTACCCGCAGGGCTCGTGGGGTTGGCCCGCATGGGCGGTGGGGCGATCGTGCTGGTCCTGATCGGGCTGATCACGGGAAGCACGATCCCGCTGAACGCGCTCGGGATCGAACAGGTCGGTTGGGTCCTGGTGACCGGTGCGGTGTTGGCCGGCTACGTGTACACGTGGATGAACGCGTTGTCACTGGCGCCCGCCATCGATGTCACGGCAGTCCTCGTGGGCTCGGTGATCATCACTGCGCTGCTCGACGCCGGTCCAGCGGGGTTGATCGGTGCTGCTCCCGGCTTCGGCCTGATCGCAGTCGGAATCGCGGTTCTGCTGGTCGGGTGGCGACGCGAGCACGTGCGTGTCTGACGGGTTGCTGCGGTTCGCCCGCTACGCCTTTCCCCCCAACGAGCGCGGCCTGTGCGGCCCGGATCGCTCGTCTGAACTCGCCGAGGCGATACGGTCGGGAGTCGACGATCCGGACGTCCGGAGAATGGCGCAAGGGTTCGACGGCGCCTGGCCGTACCTGGTCCTGCTCGGTTCCCGACTCGCCCAAGGGGACCCGCTCGACGACAGTGTCGTCGACGCCTACTGGCTGGGGGACCCACGGGGGCGGGCGGTCGGAATCGCGTCGCTGGGGGAATCTCTCCGTGATCGATTCGGCGGGCGTTCCGGCTGGTCGGGGCTTCGAGACTCGATCGAGTCCGGTGGGTGGCCCACCCATGCCTATCACGTGTTCATGGTGTACCCGTGGATCGGGCTGATCCGGTCGGGGCTGGTGGATCCAGGAATCGAGGTCGTCGACCGCTGCCGGATCAGATCAGGAAGGGTGTTGGAGGTACAGGACGACACGGCGATCGTCGTTTCCGACCGTCTGAGATGGACCGGGCACTCGGTCGAGGTCGGTCAGGATGTCACCGAGACGGTCTCGATCCTCCAGAACGATGGCTACCTGGAGCCCGGGGCTCTGGTGTCTCTCCATTGGAGCTGGGTCTGTGAGCGGATCAGCGCGCGACAACATGCCTGGCTCGAGGCCTCGCAAGCTCATCACCTGCGTCTCGCCAACGAGGTGGGCGCAGCCGTGGAGCTCGCCTGAGCCTCAGCCGG
>JAHEIN010000003.1:0-47542 GCA_024639335.1 bacterium
ATGGGCAGGCCATTGTTCCTCGAAGGCGAGGCCGGGGTCGGGAAGACAGAGGTCGCAAAGGTGCTCGCCTCGACCACGGGAGCGGAGCTGATCAGACTCCAGTGCTATGAGGGCCTCGACGTGAACCATGCACTGTACGAGTGGGACTACGCCCGACAGATGCTCGCGATCCGGCTCATCGAGGCCCGTGGAGAGGGTTCACACGTAGGTGCCTCGGACATCATGAATCGCGACCACCTCATTGCGCGCCCCCTCCTCAGGGCAATCGAGGAGTCAGCTGCCGGTCGTCGACCGGTGCTCCTGATCGACGAGCTCGACCGAGCCGACGAAGAGTTCGAGGCGTACCTCCTCGAGCTGCTGTCCGATTTCCAGGTCACCATCCCCGAGATCGGAACGATCGCCGCCGCAGAGCCGCCGATTGTCGTCATCACCTCGAACCGGACGAGGGAGATCCACGACGCCCTCAAGCGGCGCTGCATCTACCACTGGGTCGACTACCCCGACGCCGAACGCGAGGTCGCCATCGTCAAGGCGAAAGTCCCCGATCTCGACGATCGGCTCGCTCGCCAGTTGACTGCGGCGATGTCCGATCTCCGTTCGCTCGATCTCTTCAAGCCTCCCGGTGTCGCAGAGACCATCGATTGGGCCACTGCGCTCGAGGTGCTCGGGGCGTCTGAGCTCGATGCCGAGAAAGTGGAGGACACACTTGGTGTGGTCCTCAAGTACCGAGAAGACGTGGACCTCGTGCTGCGCCGAGGAGTCGAACAACTGGTCGGCGAGTGAAGGGCCGTGAATCAGCGCCGGCCGGGCGGCGGCGATGGCTCCCGGTTGGTGTCGCCTCCCTGTTCGCCGTTGTCGCGCTCGCCTTGGCCGCCGCGGCTGAACAGCCGGTGTCCCTGGTCACCGTCTTCGAATCCGGCGGGATCAGCGAGCGCACGGCTGCCGAGATCGCCGAATTGGGGGGTCCGGTCTACGAGCGGCACAGCGGGACGCTACGAATGATGTCGGTCGAGCGGGATGATGAGACCGTCCAGTCCTTCCAGCCCGAGATGGGTGTGCCGATGACGACGGCTGCCTGGGAAGCCGACTCGGCGCGGATGCTGCTCGGCGAAGAGATGGCCCACCACCTCGCCGGTGACGGCGTCGTGATGTCGAGGCGAAGCGCCGCCCTCCGCGGAGCCCGGGCCGGCGACTCGGTCGTGTTGGAGGGATGGAACGG
The DNA here is from genome assembly GCA_024639335.1 of bacterium. Classification (GTDB taxonomy): domain Bacteria; phylum Actinomycetota; class Acidimicrobiia; order Spongiisociales; family ZC4RG35; genus JAHEDH01. Next base: position 1,220 of record JAHEIN010000003.1, read on the forward strand.
TGTCGCCCTGGAGCTCGCCGTCGATGCGGTCGTCGATGACGCCGCCATCGGTTGGGCGGAGATCGGCATGAACGATCGGGTCGCCGAATCGCTCGGATTCGAACGGGTTGGGCTCGTCAGCGCCGTCGGGACGGCTGGCGAGGCAGCAGAGCTCAGAGTCGAGCTTGCAGACCTGCCGGTGCGGGTCACCGGCCCGGGTGACTCGGTTGATCGGACCGATTTCGTGCTCCCGACCGTGCTGGTGAAGGAGCGGTTCGGGGAGTTCAGCTTCCGCCCGACCAGCGGTGACGGCATCGTGATCGATCAAGCGTGGGAGGACGCCAACATCGTGACGGTCGACATCCCTCCGCTCGGGCTCTTCGAATGCCATCGCCTCGTCGTTCCCTACGTCCGCTCGGTGATCGAGGACCTCCGGGCGACCGACCTCATCACCGAAATCGACCCAGGCGATTTCCAACTCGCCGGGGGATGCTTCAACGCCCGTCTCATCAGGGGCGGCGACAAGGGCTTCGCTCTGTCGCGTCACTCCTGGGGCATCGCCATCGACATCAACCCGTCCACCAACCGGTATGACGGTGGCGTCACGCTGTCCGAGGAATTCGGACAGACATTCCGTGACTGGGGATTCGCCTGGGGAGCGGGCTGGCTGAGGCCCGACGGGATGCACTTCGAGTGGTCGCACCTCGAGGTTCCCGAAGGACGGAATTGTTCGTCGACCACACTCGAGCCGTCAGGCATCCGCGGTGTCTCCTGGACCCTCGTCGATAGGACAGGACCGTGCCGCTGACGACGGCACCGCTCACGCGCTTCGCCCGCGAGCTGAGAGACGAAGGCATCCCGCTCGGTCCTGGCATCGCCACCGAGTTGCTCGAAGTGCTCGAGTTGGTTGATGTCACCAACCCCGAGGACGTCTACTGGGGTATGCGGGCGGTCACCGTGCGACAGCGGGAGCACGTCCCGATCTTCGACCGGGTGTTCATCCGGTTCTTCGGCCGGGATGCCGACGGAAGCCTGATGGCCTTCAGCCCGGTCGATCCGCGGGAGTGGCGGATCGATGCGGCAGATGGGGCCGGGGAAGGCGACGGCGACGCCGTCGACGTGTCCGTGACCGTCGGCGCCTCCAGTGTCGAGCGGCTCTCCGGCAAGGACTTCTCGGAGCTGACCCCCGAAGAAGAGAACCGTATCAAGACGATGATCGCCGAGATGGTCTGGGCCCCCGGCGACGCCATCTCTCGTCGGCGCAAGCCGGCTCGGAGCGGTGACCTCCCCGACATGCGCAGAACGCTCAGGTCGGCGGTCGGTGCCGAGTCGGACGTGATGCGGATCGCCAGCACCCGCCGCAAGATCAGGAAGCGACCCGTGATCGTGATCGCCGACGTCTCGGGGTCGATGGAGCGGTACTCGGAGATGCTGCTCTACTTCGCCCACGCCGCCCGAAACCGCCTCGGGCGGCTGGAAGCGTTCGTGTTCTCCACCCGCATCACCCGAATCACCCGGGAGCTGGAGCGGCGGTCCCCTTCCGAGGCTATCGAGCGAGTCGCCGAATCCGTTCATGACTGGTCCGGCGGAACGAAGATCGGTGAGGCGATCAAGACCTTCAACCACGACTGGTCGCGCCGTGTGTGTCAGGGCGGCCCCATCGTGATCGTGATCTCCGACGGGTGGGATCGCGGCGAGCCGGAGGTGCTCTCCGCAGAGATGGCGCGGCTGGCACGCTCGGTCAAGCGGGTGATCTGGGTGAATCCGCTCGCCGGCAGGGACGGCTATCGCCCCGAGACCCGGGGAATGCAGGCTGCCCTGCCGCACGTGGACGATTTTCTCGCAGGCGGGAGTTTCAACGATCTCCGCACGCTGGTCGGTCTCCTAGAGTCGGTACCGGCCCGATGAGAGCGGAGTGAGATGCGATCTGAGATCGAGACCCGGGACCGCTGGGTGGCGGAAGGCAAATCGGTGGCGGTTGCCACGGTGATCAGAGTGAGTGGGAGTGCGCCTCGACCGGCCGGAGCGAAGTTCCTCGTCAGCTCTGACGGCGACATGGAAGGCTCGGTCTCCGGCGGATGTGTCGAAAACGACGTGTTCCTCCACGCCCAGGACGTGCTCGCTTCCGGAACGCCGAGAATCGTCGATTACGGCATCGCCGACGAGGCGGCGTTCGAGGTCGGTCTCGCCTGCGGAGGCTCGATATCGGTGCTGATCGAACCGTGGTCTTGAGAGGTCGCCGTGATGAATGAGGGCCCGGTGCTTGCGGCAGTCCGCCACATCGTCGACTCAGACCAGTTCGGCTGCCGGATCGTCATGGTGGATGGCCCCGACCTGTACTCGACGGCCGTGATCGATGCAGACGGTGGCTACATCACCGGTGCGCTGCCCGACCGTCTCTCTGGCAGCCTCATCGCCGATGCGCTCACGCTGATGTCGGTGGAGCGCACGACGACGGTGAGGTATGGCGATGACGAGGCGTTCTTCGAGATCCTCGCCCCACGACCCAAGCTGCTGGTGTTCGGTGCGGTCCATGTCGCCCAGGCGCTGGTGCCGATGGCGCAGCTGATGGGCTTCGAGGTATCGGTGTCCGATGCTCGCCCGGCCTTCATCACTGCGGAGCGATTTCCCGAGGCGGCCGAGCTGCTCACCGGGTGGCCCGGCGACCTGGGCGACCGACTGGTGTTCGATCCCCGGACGTTTGTGGTGATCCTCAGTCACGACGCCAGATACGAGGATCCGCTGTGGCCGATCCTGCTCGGAAGCCCGGTTCGCTACATCGGAGCGATGGGCAGTCGGCGCACCGCAGCCGCCCGCCGTGAGCGACTGCTCGCCGAGGGATATCCGGAGGCGGCGGTCGATCGTATCCACGGCCCGATCGGCCTGGACATCGGGGCGGTCACCCCTGCCGAGATCGCCGTATCGATCCTGGCGGAGCTCACGGTGTCGCGGTACGGGTCTGGCTCAGAACTGGAGCTCGTGGGCGAGATTCAGCGATTGACCAAAGGCGAGTACCTCTGACGGCCGGTCGTCGGCCTCCCCCTACGCTGGTCAGGACATGATCGCCGCTCTGATCCTCGCCGCCGGTGGCTCGCGCCGCCTCGGACGGTCCAAACAACTGGAGCCGTGGGGCTCGACGACATTGCTCGGGCATGTCATCGACCTCGTGGAGACGTTCCCCGTCGATGAGACTTGGGTGGTCGTTGGCGCCGATCTCGATCGGGTCGTGAACGAGATCGGTGCTCGCCAGGTGGGGATCATCCAGAATCCCGACTGGGAGTCGGGGCTGGCATCGTCACTCCGGGTCGGGCTCGATGCGTTGACGCAACTGTCGAAGGCGGACGGCGCTCTGGTGTTCCTGGGCGACCAACCCGCCGTGAGAGCTGATGTCGTGACTGCCCTCATCGAGAAGCACCGACGGAGCTCGGCAATGGCGATCGTCCCCAAGTATCGGTATACCCGCGGCAACCCGGTGTTGATCGATCGGGCTCTGTGGCCGCGCCTCATGTCGTTGGAGGGAGACGAGGGCGCTCAGCGGTTGCTCCAAGCCCACTCAGAATGGGTCGAGGAGGTCTGGTTCGATTCGCTCTCCCCGCGGGACATCGATACGCAGGCCGATGTAGAAGAGTTGCGGCCCCGTCGAACCTGATTCGGAACGCCCCTGATTCTTCCTGGTCGCGCTCACCACAGTGACGCTATCTTCGGACCTGTGGCGGAGCAGAGGAGAGAACGTCATGGCGACTATCGGCGACGTCGAGGGTATCGACCCCAGGAGCGCCACCCGACTGAGAAAGGCCGGTGTCCGAACGACCGATGGGCTGATCAAGACCGCAGCCACCGCCAGAGGCCGAGAGGTTCTCGCCGAGAAGACAGAGATCTCGGCCTCGACGTTGTTGGGTTGGGTCAACCGGGCCGACTTGATGAGGATCAAAGGGGTAGGAGCCGAATACGCCGACCTCCTCGAAACCGCGGGTTGTGACACCGTGAAAGAGCTGCGCCGCCGTAATCCCACCAATCTCACCACGGCAATGGCGGAGATCAACGAGAAGAAGCGCCTCGTCCGCAGACTGCCCACCGAGGCGATGGTGGTCGCCTGGGTCGAACAGGCCAAGACGATGAATTCCGCCGTCAAGCACTGAAGGCTCGGCCTGGCGGCCTCGCGCCTGCGGGCTCAGGCTGGCGCCTTCACGCCGGGTTTCGGCCCAGGGGCCTCACGTTGTGGGCATTCGGCCTGGAGGTCTCAGCGCCATGGCGCTTCGCATGCCGGTCTCGTGAGTCTCGCTCCACTCTGCGCTCACCATTGGTTGCGCCGAAGGCCCTCAGCGCCCGCAGGGCCGAGAACGCCGATGCGAAGCGAGGCCCTGAGCTCGCCACGACGCAACGAGAGGGACCTGCGAGGGTCCCTCTCGGTTTGCGCTGTGGGGTTCGTCAGCTGGCTTTGGCGGCCGCTGGCTTCTTGGCGGCGGCGGTCTTCTTGGCGGCCGGCTTCTTGGCGGCGGCGGTCTTCTTGGCGGCCGGCTTCTTGGCGGCGGTTGCCGTCGCGGCCGGCTTCTTGGCTGCGGGTTTCTTGGCTGCCGGGGCCTTTGCCTCGGTTGCCTTTGCGGCCGGCTTCTCCTCGACCTTGGCGGGTGCCTCGGTGGCGGGGCGGAAGTTCGATCGCCAGGTGGTGACGAGATCCTCGAGCTGGTCGCGGAGCTTGTTGACCTGCTCCTGGACCTGATCGAAGTCCACGCGTGTGGTCAGGTCGTCGATGCTCTTCGAATCTGTGATGCGATCAACCGTGCTCTCGCCCTCGGTTGCCCAGGTGTCGATGCGCTTCTGAGCGTCGGTTCCTAGAGACTTGATGTTTTCCTCGACCTTCGCCCGGATCTCCTCGACCCGCTCCTGGGTGTTCTTGGCGACCGCGACCGGTGCGCCGACTGCTGCATAGATGTACTTCTTGGCTTCCATATTCGATCTCCTGATCGTCACTCGTTGGGCTCGTCTGTTGCAGCGCCGGCTTCCACCAGCGCTCGATACAGATCGAGCACCACTTGCTTCTGTCTGGGTGTGAGACTGCGATCCGACTCGATGGCATCCACAACCGTTGGCGCAGCCGGGCCGTCTTCGATGAGCCCCGCCCTCGTGTACAGGGTCTCGGCTGAGATCTCGAGTGCCCGGGAGAGGCGCTTGAGGATCTCCGCCGATGGGTTCCTGATCCCACGTTCGATCTGGCTCAGGTAGGGGTTCGAGACCCCGGCCCGCTCGGCCAGCCTGCGAAGTGAGAGATTCGCCCGTTCGCGTTGCTCGCGGATGAAGCTCCCTACCTCGTTGTCGTATTCCTCCGTCAACCCGGTGGCATCTTCGACTGCCTGCTGCTTGCTTTTGCTCACGACTGCAATATATCGCAAGCTGCTAACTATTGCAAGCGGCGATCCTCAAGTTTGCAAGCACAGCGCGAGTGGCTCGCTTCGCATCGGCGCTCAGCGCCCTGCGGGAGCCATGGGCCCTTTGGGCGCCACCAATGGTCCAGGGTCGAGCGCGTAGGGGCGACATCTGGGTCGCCCGCGACGCATCCCGGTGAACGGAACGATCACCCACAGGCGCAGAGCCGGGAGAGTTGTGAAGCACACAAGGCGCTGAGCCTGCGTCCTCAGGGTCTCCTTCAGCAGCAGTCGTGGAGCGCAAGGAGCGACGCGTGTTGCGCATATCGCATACCGTCAAACGGGGGTGCCGACCAGGGAGCCGATGTAGTAGGCGATCAGGCCGCCCACACTCGCGATGAGGAGGTTCTCGAGGCCGGAGAGGATCGGGTTGGTCCGGGTGACGGCCGTCTTGGCCACACCGACGGCGAACAGCCCGGCCGCGCTGAGGATCGACGCCCACACCAACCCGGTGTTTGCATCGGCGACGAAGGCGAAAGGCACCACCGAGGAGAGCGAGCCGGCGAAGAACAGCAGGGCGGAGAATGCCATCGCCAGTAGCGGTGATCGGCGCTCGGAATCGACCACGCCGAACTCGAGGGCCTTCATGGCGTTGAGGAGCGCCTCGTCGGAGCGGTCGAACGCCTCTACGACGCCGTCGAGATCGCTCTCGGCGATCCCCATCTCCTCGAACATGTCTCGCAGCTGGTTCAGCTCGGATCCCCGGTGATCCCGGATGTGTATCCGCTCGAGGGCGAGTTCGGAAGTGAGGACTTCCTCTTGGGACTTGGTTGCGAGGTATTCGCCCGCTCCCATCGAGACCGCACCGGCCACCGCTCCCGCAACCGCCGTCAGGAACACCTGCCCGGTGGCCAGCCCGCCACCAACGACTCCGGCGACGAGCAGGAACATCGAGACCAATCCGTCGTTCACCCCGAGGATCATGTCTCGCCAGTACTGCCGGGTGTGCCCTATGTGCTCGTCGTCCGGCCGTGTGCCTTGTACCTCAGCATCCACCACCCGAAGTGTATGGGATCGAGCCGCAGCCGGAGCGAGACCCACTGGACAGGCGTGCGTAGCACTTCCATCGTCACGACGAGGCCCAGGGGCCGAGGAGTGACATCAAATGCGAGCCAGCATCCAGCGTGATTGCACCAGTCAGGCGGCGTTCGACCCCTGCGTCGGGGCATCGATCCGTTCGGCTCTAGGCTCTCGGCGGTCGAGAGGGACTTCGATGATCATCGTGATGAAGCGAGGCGCAACGAGAGCCTCGATCGACGCCGTCGTCTCGAAGCTCGCATCGATCGGCAGTGAAGGCCACGTATCCGAGGGCCAGTTCCGCACGGTGATCGGTGCTCTCGGCGACCGCTCGACGATCCATCAGGTGCCGTGGGAGGCCTTCGAAGGGGTACAACGGGCCGTCCCGGTCCTCGACAGCTTCAAGTTCGTGAGCCGAGAGTTCCAACCAGATGACTCGGTGATCGAGGTTCGTGGCATTCCGATCGGGCGAGCCGACGAGTTCGTGGTCGTGGCCGGACCTTGCGCCGTTGAATCACGCGATCAGCTGTTCCGGACCGCTGAGGCCGTCAGGCGCTCAGGCGCCCGGGTGCTGCGCGGCGATGCCTTCAAACCCAGAACGTCTCCGTACTCCTTTCAGGGGCTCGGAGAGGACGCGCTCCGGCTCCTCGACGAGGCTCGATCTGCGTTCGACATGCCCTTCGTGGCCGAGGTGCTGGACCCGCGCCATGTCGCCCTCGTCTCCTCGTACGCCGACATCCTCAGGGTCGGAACGAGGAACATGTCGAACTACACGCTTCTGCAGGAGGTGGGCAGGCAGCCGAAGCCGGTGCAATTGAAGAGGGGGCTCACCGCCACGATCAAGGAGTGGCTCAACGCTGCCGAGTACATCTTCAAGGAAGGCAACCACCAGGTGATCATGGTCGAGCGCGGGATCCGGACATTCGAGACCGCAGCCAGAAACACTCTGGACATCACTGCTGTCCCACTGCTCAAGCGCATGTCCCACCTCCCGGTGATGGTGGATCCCTCCCATGCCGGCGGCAGGCGGCACCTGGTCGCCCCGCTCGCACGAGCCGCCGCTGCGGTTGGAGCCGACGGGATGATGGTGGATGTGCACCCCGAGCCCGACGAGGCACAAGTCGATGGTGAGCAGGCACTGCTCCCCGAGGAGTTCGACGAACTGATGCAGTCGGTGTCGGCGGTGGCTGCTGCTCTCGGGCGGTCGACATGACCGAGCGGGTGGCAGCGGTACTCGGGACCGGTCTCATCGGATCCTCCGTCGGTGTGGCACTCCGAGCCGAAGGGTTCTTCGTCGTTGCATGGGACGAGGATCCATCGCATCTCGATGGAGCAGAGGCGATCCGTGCCTTCGACCGCAGGGCCGCCTCTCGAGACCAAGCGATCGAAGACGCAGAACTGGTAGTGCTCGCCGTTCCGGCGGACGCCACCATGGCGATCCTCTCGGAGCTCGACACGTCGGCGCTCGTGATCGACGTGGCGGGGGTGAAGGCTCCGATCGCAGCCGCCGGTTCCCGGCTTCCACACTTCGTTCCTACCCACCCGATGGCAGGGGCAGAGACGTCCGGACCGCAAGGGGCGTCCGGCTCGCTGTTCAGAGGCGCAACATGGGTCGTCGTGACCGATCACGCGACGGCCGAAGACATCTCAACCGTCGTCACGCTGGTCGAAGGCTTTGGTGCCGTGCCGGTCCAGATGACCGCCGACGAGCACGATCTCGCCGTTGCCCTCGCCAGCCATCTCCCGCATCTGACCGCCAGCGCGCTGGTGGACATCGTCGCAGCTCACCCGGACGCCTTGTCGGTCGCCGCAGGCGGCTTCCGTGACCTGACGCGCATCGCAGCGTCGAAGGCGCAATGGTGGCCGGAGGTCCTGATCGAGAATCGTCTGGCGATCATCCACGCCATAGAGGAGCTGTCGGGCCGACTCGCCACCATCGCCACCGAGCTCCGCAACGGCGACCGTGATGCCATCACCCTGCGGCTGGATACCGCGGCCGACGTCAGGAGGTCGATGGCCGCACCGGTCGTCGGCGTTCGGCTTGTCCTCGAGGATCGCCCGGGCCAGATGGCGCTCGTGGGCGCAGCACTCTCCTCCTCGAGCGTCGATCTGCGAGATCTGCAACTCCGTCATGCCACTCACGGCGGCGGTGGTGTCCTCACGTTGAGTGTCCGCCCCGACGAGGCCGACCGCCTCGCCGAAGCCCTCCGCCTGCAAGGCTTCTCGCTCCTCGATTGACCGGCCTGGCGGCATCACGCTGGATGCTCGCTCGCCGGCGCTCTCATTGCGCAGGATGTCGATGCTCGGCCTGGGGGCCTTGCACGCAGGATGTGCTTCGCACGCTCTCAGCTTCACGCTTGAGTCGTTTCTCGAGGAGTCATGACGGGGTTGCTCCTCCGCGATTCGCCGTTGCGCTTAGAGGGTGGGGCGGCCGGAGGCCATCGGGCGTTCGGGAGGCCGCCAGGCCGATACGAACATCAAGCGGCGACGCGCAGCGAGCCTCCGGCTCGAGAACCGGGGGGATCGCCTGGCAGACGCGCTAAGTAGTCCTGAGAAGGGCGTCGAGGGAGGCGATGGCGGTTCGCACGCCGACTTCCAGCGAATCCTCGTCGAGTCGAAAGGTGGCGGAATGGAGGTCGGTGCTGGCATCGTTTTCAGCGCAGCCCAGCCTCACCAAGGTGCCCGGGGCGAGCTCCACGTAGCGGGCGAAGTCCTCGGCCCCCATGCTGACGTGCGTGTCTGTGACGGCTCTCGGTCCCAGCAACGCCGACACCGCCGAAGAGACGACGGCGGTCACAACAGGATCGTTCACGACCGGAGGAAGGCCTCGCTGGTAGTGGACGATCCAGCTGGCACCGAATGGCGCGACGATCTCGCCCACGAGCTTGTCTACGAGCGAGGGGACCGACTCCCACAAATCCCGATCCGCAGTCCGAACGGTCCCGGAGAGCTCGACCATCGTTGGAATGACGTTGTCGGCCGAGCCACCATGCACCTTGCCGAACGTCATGACGAGCGGCGAGCGGGCATCGACCTTCCGCTGGAGGAACCCCGGCAGGTTGCTGATGACATGGCCCGCCGCACCGATGAGATCGACGGTCTTGTGTGGGCGCGCCGTGTGCCCACCAGGGCCCTCGAGCGTGACGAAGAACCGATCGGCCGAGCTCGTGATGGCACCTGCCCGGAATCCCAGTCGGCCGGCCCGCAATGCCGGATCGACGTGGAACGCCATGATCGAGGCGACCCCATCCATCACCCCGTCCTTCAACATCTCATAGGCGCCTCCCGGAAAAGCTTCCTCAGCGGGTTGGAACAACACGCGGACCCTCCCGGGCAGGTTCAGGCGGGAGGCGGCCATCGCCACGCCTACTCCGATCGCCGTGTGGGCGTCGTGGCCGCAGGCATGCATCAACCCGGGGACCTTGGATGCGAATGCGAGCTCCTGCGGTTCGGCGATCGGCAGCGCGTCGATGTCGCATCGGAACGCCACGATCGGACCGACGGTGCCGACATCCACGGTGAGGCCGGTCCGAGGGGTGCGCGGCTTGGGAGAGAGTCCGTCGGAGCGAAGGCGATCAACGACGAGTTCGGTGGTGTTGAATTCCTCGTGAGCCAACTCGGGATGCATGTGGATCGCTCGCCGGACGTCGACGACCGCTGGCAGTACCTCCGAGACGACGCGATCGATCGCTGATCGGGAGATGCTCTCGGCCTGGCTCATAGGCGCCGATGCTACCCGCCGCACCCGTGGGGACACAGGGCGGTAGCCTTGCGCCCATGTCGCTGCGAGTGGCCGGAGCCCAGCTCAATCTGACCGTCGGGGACCTCGAGGGCAACGAGGCGCGTATCGTCGAAGCCATGGACTGGGCGCAAGGCGAAGGCGCCGACGTGCTCCTCCTCCCCGAGCTGGCGGTCACCGGCTATCCACCCGAGGATCTGGTGATCCGCCCGTCGTTCGTCGATGACAACATCGCCGTCGTTCGTCGCCTTGCCCGCCGATCGGGCGAGATGACGACCCTGATCGGGTTTGTGGACCATGCCTCTCCAGGCGAGCGGGCAGCCGCCGATGCGATCGACCGCCGGGTAGCCAATGCCGTCGCAGTGATTGGCGGCGGAGAGATCCAGGGCATCTATCACAAGGTCCTGCTCCCGAACTACGGGGTGTTCGACGAGGACCGCTACTTCTCGGCCGGCCTCGATTCCGACAAGGTGTTCGAAGTAGCGGGTCATACCGTCGGGGTGTCCATCTGCGAAGACATCTGGATCCCCGATGGGCCACCCCGGGCCCAGGCGGTTGCGGGTGCCGGAATCATCCTGAACGTCAACGCTTCTCCGTTCCATCGCGGCAAGGCGCGAGACCGTGAGGAGATGCTCTCGGCGCGCGCCCGGGCATTTCAGGTACCGGTCGTGTACTTGAACCTGGTCGGCGGCCAGGACGAACTCGTCTTCGACGGGGCCAGTGTCGTCATCGACCCAGAGGGGACGGTCCTCCATCGGTCGCCACAGTTCACGGAGGATCTGTTCGCCCTCGACGTGCCGGTCGGTGCCAGCCCTGGGGTCGTGGGGAACGTCGCATCGTTGCTGGATCCGACCGAGGAGATCTACCGGGCACTCGTGACCGGATTGAGCGACTACTGCCGGAAGAATGGATTCGGCGATGTGGTTATCGGCCTGTCCGGAGGGATCGATTCGGCGTTGACGGCTGCGATCGCCGCCGATGCGCTGGGTGGCGGGAACGTCTGGGGCATCTCGATGCCGTCCCGCTACTCCTCGGAGGGCTCGGTGGCCGACTCGAAGGATCTCGCCGCCAACTTCGGGCTTCGATTCGACGTGATACCGATGGACGAGATCTTCGCTTCCTACCTGGCCGCCCTGGACCCCGTGTTCGAAGGCACGGAGATGGGGGTTGCCGAGGAGAACATCCAGTCCCGGATCCGGGGCGCCCTGCTCATGGCCATATCGAACAAGCACGGCCCGATGGTCGTCGCCACGGGCAACAAGAGTGAGATGGCCGCCGGGTACGCAACGCTCTACGGCGACATGGCAGGTGGCTATTCCGTGCTGAAGGACGTGTTCAAGACCGTCGTGTTCGACCTGGCGCGATGGCGCAACCGGGACGGAGAGATGATCCCCCAGAACACCATCGACAAGCCGCCGTCTGCAGAGCTGCGACCCGACCAGAAGGACTCCGACTCCCTGCCCGAGTACGGGTTGCTCGACGCCATCTTGGAGCGTTATATCGAAGACGACATGGGACCCGATGAGATCATCGCCGAGGGCTTCGATCCCGAGATCGTCCGGTGGACCGCCCGGCTGGTCGATCGGAACGAGTACAAGCGCCGTCAGGCCGCACCCGGCGTCAAGATCACGACGAAGGCGTTCGGGCGAGATCGCAGGCTTCCCATCACCAACCACTACCGACCGTGATCCTGGTCGACGGCGAGGCGAGCGGCTGTGTGCCGGCGACGGACTCGACAGTGCTTCGGGGCGATGGAGTCTTCGAAGCCCTCCGCACGAGCGACGGAGTCCCATTCGCCCTCGAGGAGCATCTCGATCGTCTGGAGCGCAGCGCCCACGCCATGGCACTCTCACTCGTCGACCGCGAGCGTCTTCGGAGCTGGGTGGGGCAGGCCGCTGAGCCGCACGGGGACGCCATGGTGCGGATCCTGGTCACCAGAGGCGACGACGTCTCGAACGGGCGCACGATCGTGCTGTCGCTGCCGTTGCCCGAAGTACCCGATCCCTTCACCATCCTGCCGCACCGTGCTCCGTGGCATCCGGCCGGTCGCCCCTGGGAGTTGGCAGGTGTCAAGACGCTTTCGTATGCGCCGAATGTGGCCGCATCGCGCGTCGCGGAGCAGGCCGGATACTCCGACGCACTGCTGATCTCCGACGACGACACCATTCTCGAAGGGCCGACCTTCTGTATCGGATGGCTCGTCGAAGGGCGATTCGAGACCCCTTCACTCGATCTCGGCGTCCTCGCATCGATCACGCGGGCGCAGGCGATCGAGTTGACGCGATCCTTGGGGGTGGGGGTCGTGGAAGGCCGCTTCCACCTCGACCGTCTCGAGTCGGCGACCGACGTGATCGCAATGTCGACCGTCAAGCAGGTGACCCAGGTCCGGCGGTGCGGTGGCCTCGAGCCCGAGACCACCGACTTCACCGATCGTCTTCGCCGAGCCTTCGAAGCCTTGGCCAACGGATCAACGAGCTGACAGCCGCCTCGCGGCTCGGTGTTGAGACTCGCCACGCCGGGCACATCACCGCCGGCTGTCGAGTGGCCGTGGACCGGGCCGAAGATATTGCCGCTGTACCGAAACCAACGAGCCACCGAGTGACTTTCGGAACTTTCCCAGCAGGCGCTCAGAAGGACATGATGACCGCATGCCGGACTGCGCACCAAGTGTGTCGCAAGGCCGAACGTAGTCGAGGGAAGGGACAGTGAGATGGCGGACGTGCTCAATCCGCGTACGTACAGAATCGTCATGGAAGGCATCGCCGAGAACTTCTATCACCACCCGCATCTCCGGGCATTCATCGAGACCGACTCGGACAGCCCGACGGTGATGCTGACCACGAACCACGTATCCGAAGCCCAGAAGGTCGACTTCTGGAACGCCTCTGGGGGCAATCGGGTCGACGATGGCCGTACTGGCATTCTGGTCTACATGCGTTGGTCGGAAACCCCGAGGATGGGGGACTCCGTGACCGTCACAGTGTGGCAAGCAGGGGCCAACAGCTACGGCCGAGCCGAGCCACTTCCGGAGGAGGGATTCGACCCCGCCGATCCGACGGCGGTGCTCGAGGAGGGATTCGTGGCGTTGCAGATGGGGTGATTTGAAACGACAGCCGAGGGCGACGGCGATCTCCTCGTCGAGATGAGCTGGTTGACCCGCCGACCGAATTGCCCGTACCGGCCTTCGACTGTCGATGGGTTTCGCTGCAGAGCATCGAGCGCTCGGTCTTCGGCCTCGAGTAGTCGGCTGACGCCCCTCTTCAGTCCCCGAAGATGTTCTCGATGACGGTTCTCACGATGGCGATGATGATCGCTCCCAGGAACGTCGACCAGAAGAATCCATCGGAGCCGAGACCGAGTCCGAGCCGCTCGGGTTCGGACAGCCACACCACGATCTGCAGCATCAGTGCGTTGATCACCAGTGTGAACAGGCCGAGAGTGATCAGGATCACGGGGAAGCTCAGAAGCTTGATGATGGGCCGCACGAACAGGTTGACACCGAAGATCAGCACCGAGACCAACAGCAGTCCGCCGAAGCCCCCTTCGAACTCCAATCCGTCGAGCAGCCACGTCGCCGCATAGAGGCCCGCGGCGGTTGCGCCGATCTTGATGATGTTGTTCATGCTTCTCCTCGCCTCTCGCATTCCTCAACCTATCAGGGACCGATCGCGCCACGCTGACTTCCGATGACCTGAGACTCTTCTCAATCGCAACGTGTCGAGGTCCTATGGGAACTGAAGGTGAGACGAGGAGGACCGATGGGTGGCGACACCAAACTGCCGATCCTGGATCTGCGCGGAAAGATGATCACGACATTCATAGCGTTCGAGGTCGCAGCCGAGCTCGATTCGGCCGAAGTCGGGGCTCGGCTCGAGTTCTTCACCGACGACCACATCGCCATCGACAGCGATCTCCGCGCCTGGGCGGCATCGAACGGGCACCGGATCATCGAATCCGAGCCGATCTACGAAGGCCGAAGGTTCACCGTCGAGAAGGGGAGCAGCCCAGTCGGCGGACGGTCGATGGCGCTTGTGATCTCGACCGACGGCCTCGAGGAGTTGTTGTCGCCCCTTGGCTTCGCGCTTGCCGCCGCGCTCGAAGGGATGCCCGTCGACATCTACTTCCAGGGCCCCGGGGTACATGTCCTCCGGCGCGGATTCCGGCCGAAGTTGAGCGGATGGTGGCGTCGACCATTCAGCGCGTTCGCCGCCAGCGGTATGGCTGCGTCGGGGCACATCGCCGCGCAAGAGAAGCTCCGCCAGCTCGTGTCGCTCGGCGCCAATCTGTTCGTGTGTGCGCCATCGCTCGACCGGTTCGGTGTGTCTGTCGATGAAATCATCTTCGAGGACGTCCCCCAGGTCGAGTACCTGTCCTTCATGGCGGCGATGAAGGACGCCGACGTGCACATCTATGTCTGAACCTCGGGCTCGCACCTGTCGGATGCATCCGAAGATGTGACCTCCGGCCGCATACCGTCGGTCGAGCCGGTGCGGATACTGGACGAATGGAAAGCGCCGTATGGAACGGGTGAGCGCCACTCGCTCGGAGCTGCTGGCTCGGCGGGGTCAGCTCGACCTGGCGCGTCGCGGGCGCGACCTGCTCGAAGACAAACGAGACGAGCTGATGAAGGAGTTTCGGAAGGTCGCCGATCTGGTTCTGTCCGGGGAAGGCGCGCTGGAGCGTGCTGCATCCGCTGCGCGTCGTGCCCTCGCTGTGGCGGAGGCTTTCGATGGTCCGGAGGTCGTGCGCTCCGCTGCGGCCGGAGGCGCCGGGGGTATCCCGCTCGATGCCAGACCGGTGTACATCATGGGCGTCCGGATCGCAGACATCGAGTACGGGCCGTTGCGGAGGTCTGCGGTCGATCGTGGGTACTCGCTCGCCGGGACGAGCGCTCGAGTAGACGACGCTGCATCGCATTTCGAGGCCGAGCTGGAGCTCGCGCTCGAGCTTGCCGGACGCGAGCTCCGGCTGAGGCGGCTGGTCGAGGAGATCGCGACGACGACACGCCGAGTGAACGCGCTGGAGAACATCGTGATACCACAGCTCGAGCGTGAGGCCGGGGCGATCCAGTCGATCCTCGACGAACGTGAACGGCAGGATCGCTTCCGTCTCAAGCGCGCGAAGGCGCAACGAACCCGTCGAGATGTCGGAGAGGCCGCATCATGAGTGCCAATTCCCCGCTCGTCGAGATCAGGGCCGCAGAGCTGGCCGCCGCCCGGTCGGTGGCTGCCGCTCGGGAGGAGGTGGCTCGAAGTCTCACCGGCGAACGGAGCGAGGCGACGAATCTGGTCGAACGGGCACGGGCCGAGGGGCGGGCGCTGGCCGACCAGCACTACGAGGCGGCAATCGACACGGCACGCAGTGAGGCCGCCGATGTAGCCCGATCGGTCGAGCAACGGATCGGTCGACTCCGCACCGACGTCGCCCCGGAGCTGGATCGGCTGACGCAGGCGATGCTGGAACTCGTCATGGCTCGGATGGAGTGACGAGATGCTCGTACCGATGACCAAAGTGCATGTGATCGGGCATCGGAGGCAACTCCAGGCGACACTCGAGGCACTTCACCGTTCGTCGTCGATCCATCTGATCGACGTCACCGAAGACGCCTCGGTGACGCTCCCGCCCCTCTCGGCGGACGACGATCAGCTGCAACAGATCGAAGACCTCCGATACCTCAAGGCCCGCATCGACGGTCTGCTCGCACTCTCGGACGACCTGCCTTCGCCTGTCGTTCCGGCTCCGGAGCTCGGCGACCTCCGTACCGAGATCGACGAGATCGCTCCCCGAATCGAGGAGCTGGCATACGAGCTGACGCGGCTCGAAACCGAGTTGGAGACGCTGCCCCGCCACGTGAGGTCGCTCGAACGGCTGGTTCCGCTCCTCCCGGAACTGACTCAGCTCGAGGGCTACGACACCGACGCCGTGATCCTCGACGCACGCCACGCCGCGACGCTCGGGGAACTCAACGTCGCGTTGAACGAACTCCTGGCAGGCAACTTCGAGATCATCTCCGGGCAGGTCGACACCGACACCGTCGGTGCCGTCATCGTGACACCGAAATCGGCGAAGACCGACATCCAGTCGTTGTTGGGCCGGCAGCAGGTCAACCGGGTTCGGCTTCCACATCGCTACGAATCGGTTCCGTTCAGAGATGCGATCACGATGATGAAGCGCAGGCTGACCGAGCTTCCAATCGAGATCACGTCACTGCGCGAGCGGATCAGCGATGAGATCCGGCGTCATCCCGGTTGGATCACGGCGAGCGTCTCGCTCGCAGAGAGGCTCGAGCAACTCACGGCACTTCGACATCTGGGTGCCACATCCCACACCTTCGTCGTGTCGGGGTGGGTGCCGACGCCACAACTCGCCAAGATCGCAGGGATCGTGGCGGACGTCGGTACCGGCGAGGTGATCGTCGAGACGGCTCCGATCAGCCCCGATGAGCGTCCACCGGTCCTGATGTCCAACCGGTCGCTGGCTCGGCCATTCGAGCCCCTCGTGTCGCTGCTGTCGGCCCCGCAGTACGGCAGCCTCGATCCCACCACGCTGATGATGATCTTCCTGCCGCTGTTTTTCGGGATGATGCTCGGCGACGTCGTGTACGGGCTCCTCCTCGGCGGCATCGCGTTGTACGTGCGCCGGAGGACCCGCGACAGCTCCCCCGCCGTGTCGGAGTTCTCGAAGGTCTTCCTGCTTGCGGCGATCTGGACGGTGATCTGGGGAGTGGTCTTCGGGGAGGTGCTCGGAGACCTCGGCCACCGGCTGTTCGATCTCGAGCCCATCTGGATCAATCGCGAGGAAGCTCTTCAACCACTGCTGATCTTCTCGATCGCAGTGGGCGCAGCCCACGTGACGCTCGGTGTGGCGCTCGGGATCTGGACCGCAGGCAGAATGCGAGACCGCAAGAAGCTCGGCACCTCGATCGGCACGCTGTTGGCGCTCGTCGGCCTCATGTCGATCGTCGGCGTGGCCGTGGATCGGCTTCCCGATGGCCTGATGACGCCGGCGGTGGCCGTTGTGGTGGTGGGCACGGTGCTGCTGATCGCCATGGAGGGGCCGATCGGACTGCTGACGGGCCCGCTCGAGCTGATGGGCCTCACCGGAAACGTCCTCTCGTACCTCCGCATCGCAGCGATCGGGATTGCGTCGGTGTACCTCGCCCGGGTTGCGAACGAGCTCGGCTCGCTCGGCCCGCTCTGGCTCGGTGTGATCATCGCCGGGCTGTTCCATGCGCTGAACCTGGCCCTCGGCGTATTCAGCCCCACCATCCAGGCGCTCCGCCTCCACTACGTCGAGTTCTTCGGGAAGTTCTACGAAGGCGAAGGTGTCCCCTTCGAGCCCTTCGGTCCACTCCAGAGAAAGGAATGAACATGGAAGTTGGATTGCTCGCGGTAGGGGCCGGTCTCGCCATCGGCTTGGCCGCAATCGCGACCGGGTATGCCCAGGCGAGGATCGGTTCGGCGGGGATCGGCGCCTTGGCCGAGAAGCCCGAGCTGACCGGTCGAGTCATCCTTCTGCTGGCCCTGCCCGAGACCCTCGTCATCCTCGGTTTCGCCGTTGCCGCAATGATCATCCTGCTGCTCGGCGGCTGATGGGCCTCGAGACGATCGTCGGGGCGATCGCCGACGAGGCGGACGCGGAGGTCTCCGAGATCCGATCGGAGGCCGACGTTCAGGTGGCGCGGATCCGCGCCGATGCTGCCGAGCGTGCCGCGGAGGAGCGGGACCGCTGGAGCAGGTCTCGGGATGAGGAAGCGGACCGGGTGGTTGCCGGCATCGTGAACCGAGCCCGCCTCCACGCCGACCGGAAGGTCGCAGACGCGAGGGAGGAGCTCTTTCAGGAAGCGCTCGGACGGCTCCGGGAGGAGGTGATCGATGTCGTAGAGAAAGGAGACTACGCCCGGGTGTTTCGAGGGCTGTACGACGAAGCGCTGAAGGTGATTCCCGATCCCGACGCGACCGTTTTGGTGAGGCCGGCCGATGCGCACCGTGCCTCCGAGGTCGTTCGAGGGCGGGGTGCGACGGGCGAGATCCTTTCGGTGCTCGATTGTCTCGGCGGTCTCGATATCGAGGCGGTGGACGGAAGGTCTGTCAGGAACACGCTCGACGCCAGGTTGGCGCAGTCGGAGCGTCGATTGAGGAGACTGGCAGTGGAGTTGGTCCCACAGCTGTCCTCATCCGGAGGCGGGACGTGACCGGATACGACTACGGCAACGCCAGGCTACGGGTTCGAGCTTCCGCCTGGTTGTCCTCGTTCGACTACCGGAATCTGCTCGCCGCCACCGGCCTCGATGCGGTGTTGGGCTCGCTGGCACAGGGGCCATATGCGGAGGATGTCGCCACCGCCATGGGGCGCTACAGAGGGATCCGGCGCTTGGACGAGGCGGTTCGCCTGCACTTGTCACGGGAGCTCTCCGAGGTGCGATCGTTCTACGAAGAGCGGATCTCGGGTCGGCTCGGGGGCTATCTGGCTCGTTGGGACATCAGGAACGTTCGATCCATTCTGCGCGACATCCACCGTCGGCACCAGCAGCCGCCGAGCGTGTCGCTGCTCGTCTCGGCCGGTGCGCTCGACGCCGAGTCGTTGACGGAAATCGCTGCGCAGCGAGATGTCCGGTCCGCCGTGGACCTCCTCAGCGTGTGGCGGTTGCCGTCTTCCGACGTGGTCCGGCAGCTTCGAAACGCCATCCCGCATTTCGCAGAGACCGGCGACATCCTGGTGCTGGAGAGGGCGCTCGACGTCGCGTTCGGAGTGCACGTGATGAGCGTTCGGGCTGATGGGGACGATCGCGTCGCCGAGACACTCGCCCGAGAGATCGACAGAATCAACCTGGTGTCCATGGCGAGGGTGCTCGATGTCGCCCGGGCGACCGGAGCTGTCCCGGCGTTCGCTCCGATCGATGGGGGCATCATTCCCGCCGACACCTGGGTGCACCTGGTGGGGATCGAACGGGACACAGCCGCGTCGAGCATCGTTTCGCGGCTTCCCACTGCCTGGGCACCGGTCGTGGCCGACTGGGTCGAGAACGGTGGCGCAGCCCGGCTCGATGACGGGGTCGAGGATGCGTTGGCACGGGCTGCGGTCCAGATGTTCCGCACCGGAGACGCGCTGGGGATCGACGTCCCGCTCGGATACATGGGCCAACAGGAGGCAGAGGCGAGGAACCTGAGGCTGGTCGGCAGGGCAGTCGCCGACGATCTACCACGTGAAGAGGCATACGACAGACTGCTGGGAATCGCATGACACTGGCTCGGCTCGTCGTGGTCGCTCCAACCGATCTCGCCGATGGGTTCAGGCTCACCGGAGTCGGGATCGAGACCGCCGAGTCGGGCGAGGAGGCGGAGCAGGTGATCGGCACGATGCTGCGGCAGGGGGAACGAGGGGTGATCGCCGTGTACCGCCCCCTGTTTCAGGGATTGGGCGAGGACCTGCAGCGGCGTCTCAAGGCTTCGGTCTCACCGGTCGTCGTCGAGCTGCCGTCCGGGCTGGGGGCCGAGCCGGACGAGCTCCGGCGGACCCGTCTCGCCGAGCGGTTGCAGCGGGCGATCGGCTATCACGTCAGCTTCGGGGAGGACGAGTCATGACATCGGCTCCTCGACGTCCGGACACGCCGGCGGCAGGCAAGGTCCTGCGGGTCGCGGGCCCTGTCGTCGTCGCCACCGGCCTGGATCGGACCCGCCTCTACAACGTCGTGAGAGTGGGGCGGAGGCGCCTGATCGGGGAGGTCATCCGGCTGAGCGGCGAGATGGCAGTCATCCAGGTCTACGAGTCCACCGGCGGCCTTCAGGTCGGCAGCGACGTGATCGACACCGGCGCACCCCTCGATGTCGAGCTCGGTCCTGGTCTGCTCGGTCAGGTCTTCGATGGTGTCCAGCGCCCGCTACGCACCCTCGCTGCCGACGACGACCACCCGTTCGGACAGCCGTTCCTGCGGCGGGGGATCGACGTGCCGGCTCTCTCCGAGCGGGAGTGGGACGTGCGTTTGACCGTCTCGGTGGGTGACGAAGTCGAAGTCGGTGACGTTGTTGCGACCGTCCAGGAGACTCCTGCCATCGATCATCGCATCATGGTGCCCCCGGGCCGCGCCGGCAGGGTCACCGAGGTGTGCAACGGACCGGTGATGACGAGTGACGCCGTGATCTGGACGGACGATCACCCCGTGGCGCTCACGTCGCGCTGGCCAGTCCGGCTTCGCCGTGGGGCGAAGCAGCGGCTCGATCCGGTGACGCCCCTGGTCACCGGCCAGCGTGTGGTCGACATGCTCTATCCGGTGGCGCGCGGTGGTAGCGCAGCCATCCCGGGCGGTTTCGGAACGGGAAAGACGGTGCATGAGCAGACCCTGGCGAAGTGGTCGGACGCAGACGTGATCATCTATGTCGGCTGCGGGGAGCGTGGCAACGAGCTAGCCGAGGTTCTCGAGGAGTTCCCGAGACTCGTCGACCCTCGATCGGGTGCTTCGCTGATGGATCGGACGATCCTGATCGCCAACACCTCGAACATGCCGGTCGCAGCGAGAGAGGCGAGTATCTACACGGCTATCACAATCGCCGAGTATTACCGAGACCAGGGCTACGACGTTGCGGTGATGGCAGACTCGACGAGCCGTTGGGGCGAAGCATTGCGCGAAGTGTCGAGCCGCCTCGAGGAGATGCCGGGCGAGGAGGGGTATCCGGCGTACCTTCCCTCGAGGCTGGCAGAGTTCTATGAGAGATCGGGCGCGGTGGAGGCGTTGGGTACGCCCGACCGCCATGGCTCGGTCACGGTCATCGGCGCAGTCTCGCCGCCGGGCGGCGACTTCTCCGAGCCGGTCACCCAGTACAGCCTCCGCCTGGCAGGGACGTTCTGGGCGCTCGACGCCGATCTCGCCCGTCGCCGCCACTATCCGGCGATTCACTGGAACCGGAGCTACAGCCTCTACGAGCTCGATCGATGGTTCGACGAACACGTCGATCGCGACTGGTCGCGCCACCGGGCGTGGGCGCTCGAACTGCTCGGCCGCGAGGACGAGCTGCAGAGCATCGTCCGGCTGCTGGGCGCCGATGCGTTGGCCCCGGTCGAGCGGGTCACCTTTCACACCGGTCGGGTCCTTCGAGAGGACTTCCTGCAGCAGTCGGCGTTCGATGAGATCGACGCATTCTGTCCGCTCGCCAAGCAGTTCTGGATGCTTGCGGTCATCCGACACGCCCACGATCTACTGGTCGATCGCGCATCCGCCGAAGACGTCGACGCTGCGGAGCTGACCTCTTCACCCGTCCTCGCCGAGCTCGGCAGGATGAAGCTCTGGAGCCCCGAGTCGTGCGAGGAGCGGGCTCGCGAGCTGATCGGCAGACTCACCGCGGAGGTGGGGACAGCATGAGGGACCGGGGGCTCAGAGTCGTCGAGCTGCGCACCGTCACCTATGTGTCCGGCCCGCTGCTGTTCATCGATCACGCCCACGGCGTCCATGCCGAAGAGGTCGTCGAGGTGGTCACGCCGGATGGGGAGATCCGGAGAGGTCAGGTACTGGAGGTCGATGGGGCCAAAGCCGTCATCGAGGTGTACTCGGGCACCAAAGGGCTCGATCTGGCGACGACCCGCATCCGTCTCGGTGGAGACAGCGCCAGGCTCGGTGTCGGCGGCGGGCTGCTCGGCAGGATGTTCGATGGCTCCGGTCAGCCAACCGACGGTGGCCCACCGCCAATGCCCGAGGAGTTCTGGGACGTCAACGGGTTGCCTATCAATCCGGCCGCCCGTCGCTACCCATCGGAGTTCATCGAGACTGGTATCTCCACGATCGACGGCCTCAACACGCTGGTGAGAGGGCAGAAACTTCCGATCTTCTCGGGGTTCGGTCTCCCGGCGGGTGAGCTCGCGGCCGACATCGCCACCCACGCCCGGGTCGTAGGAGCAGAACAAGACGAGTTCGTGGTGGTGTTCGCCGCCATGGGCACCACGGCACGTGAGGCCAGCTTCTTCCGGCGGCACCTCGAAGAGGGAGGGCGGCTGAACCGAACGGTGTTGTTCCTGAACCTGGCCGACGACCCGACCATCGAGCGACTCCTGACACCCCGGTTGGCTTTGACTGCCGCAGAGTTCCTGGCATTCGAGCGCGGGATGCACGTGCTGGTCATTTTGACGGACATGACCAACTACTGCGAAGCCCTGCGTGAGGTGGCCACGGCCCGGGAGGAGGTCCCGGGCCGGCGAGGCTTTCCCGGATACATGTACACGGACCTGGCGTCGATCTTCGAACGAGCGGGTCGCCTGCACGGCCACTCGGGATCGGTGACGCAACTCGTGATCCTATCGATGCCCGATGACGACATCACCCATCCGATTCCGGACTTGTCGGGTTACATCACCGAGGGACAGATCGTTCTGTCACGCGATCTCCACCGCCGAGGCCTGTTCCCGCCGGTCGACGTCCTCCCCAGCCTGAGCCGGCTGATGAACGCGGGAATCGGAGCCGGAAAGACCCGTGAGGACCATCGTCCGATCGCTGATCAGCTGTATTCGTTCTACGCACAGGGTCGAGACCTCAGGCGTCTCATCGCGGTCGTCGGCGAGGGAAGCCTCAGCCCTGCGGACCGGCGGCTCCTCGCCTTCGCCGACGCCTTCGAGCAGCGGTTCGTCGATCAGGATGGGCGGAGGCCGCTCACAGAGACACTCGAAATCGCCTGGAAGTTGCTGGCGGACTTCGGCAACGACGAGCTCAAACGCATTCCACCTGACATGCTGGAGCGATATCGAACCGACGATTGATCACGTCCGGACCTCTCAGAGCAAGAGGCCTGCGACGAGGAGGAATCCGCCGAACCCGACGATGTCGGTGATCAGGGTGAGGAAGATGCTCGAGGCGAGGGCGGGGTCGAGACCGATGCGTCGCATACCGAGCGGGATGACGGTCCCCGAGGTCGATGCGATCAAGAGATTGGCCAGAGCGGCGGCGGCCACCACCGCGGCTATCTGAGCGCTCGACGCCTGCGAGGTGCTGAATACTCCCAAACCGATCAGAGCCATCGTCACCAGCGCAGCAAACACCGCCAACGCGAGTCCGTTGAACAGCCCGATCGTCGCCTGGCGCGCCACGATCTCACGGCTTCGCCCGGATGGGATCGAGTCGGTCGCAAGTCCGCGGATCACGACGGCCAGACTCTGCGAGCCGCCGTTGCCGCCCAACAGCGCAATCACCGGCATGAGCGCAGCCAGAATCGGCTCTCGTGAGATGAGGCCGGTTTGCGATTCGATGACGAATGCCACCGTGAGTGCCAGCAGGAGATTCAAGCCCAGCCATGGCAGTCTCACCCGCACCGACCTCGCCACGTGGGTGTAGACGGTCTCCTCGGCTCCGGCGCCGACCGACGTGGCGAAGTCCTCCGACGCCTCGGCCTGAACGGTCTCGATGACCGACTCGTGGGTCACCATGCCGAGGAGCCGGCCCTGGCTGCTGACGACCGGGACACCGAAGAGGTTGTATCGCTGTGTCAATTCTGCGACGACTTCCCGGTCGGTGTCGGTCTGGACCGTGACCGGGTTGTGGATCATCACCTCCTCCAGGCCGACGCCCGGACGATTGAACACCAAGTCTCGAAACGACAGCACTCCGACCAGTCGTTCGGCTTCGTCGACGATGTAGACGTATGAGAGGTCTTCGACCTCTTCATGGAGAAGGCGGAGGCGTTCGATCGCCTCGCCGGCGGTCATCCCGATAGGCAGCGCAGCGATGTCGGTGGTCATCAGGCCGCCGGCGCTGTCCGGGGCAAAGGTCAGGAGGTCGCGTATCTCGTCTGCGGACTCGTCCTCGACCAACTCGAGCAGTGCGTTGATCTCGCTCCGTTCCAGTCGCTCGAGGATGTCCACTGCTTCCTCGGGCGGCATCTCCATGAGGATCCGCGAGGCCATTTGAGGGTCGAGCTCGAGCAGGATCTCCGCTGCGAGATCATCTCGAAGCTCTTCGAGCACCTCGGCGGCGTCATCGACCGTGAGTTCGGTGACCAACTCACCGGCAGCGCTCTCGCTGATCGCCTCGAGGATGTCGGCGGCGTCGGCAGGCGTGGCTTCGGCGATCGCTGCCCAGTCGGCGCCGTGCCCTTCGAGATACTCCTCCACCTCATCGGGTTGGCGCCGGGCGCGGAGGCGCAGTTGTCGAGCGAGTTCTCTCGGTCGCAGCAGCCTTCGTGGCATCATCGCCTCCAATCAGCTCTCACGATAGGACGGTGAGCGGGCGCGGTATCGGCCACCCCGAAGCGACTCAGCCGCGGAACGGAGCGATCTTCTGGATCTTCACGGTGAACATGCCTGCCGGAGCGTCGTAGCTGACCTCATCGCCGACTCGTGAACCCAGTAGCGCAGTGCCCAACGGGCCCGATGGCGATGCGAGGAGCACGCCTGGCTGTTTGTTCTCGGGTGGGGCGACGAAGTACTCCATCTCGTCGCCGTCGTCGTCGACGACGGTCACGAGGCTGCCGATGACGACTTCGCCGGTGTCCTCCACCTCGCGGACTTCGGCGTTGTTGAGGATGTGGGTGATCTGCCTGATACGGGCCTCCATGAGGCCTTGATCGTTCTTCGCCGCGTCGTAGTCGGCGTTCTCTCGCAGGTCGCCCATCTCGCGCGCCTCCTGGATCCGGGCTTCGATTTCGGCTCGACCTGTCGTGGTCAGCTCTTCGAGCTCGGCTTCCAGCTTCGCCTTCGCTTCTGGTGTGAGAAAGGTCTGTTCAGGCATGGTTGATCAATCCGTGGGGGAGGGATTGCACAAGGGTAACGCAGAGCGGCGCTTTGTCGGCTTCTGCCTCACACCAGGGTGATCGAGCCTGGGGCCCCGTCGGTCAGCGACCCGATCACCCAAGACTCGGTGCCATGGGCTGAGATCGCGGAAACGAGATCAGCGACCGAGGCCGCCGGGACGCTGATGAGCAGCCCACCAGAGGTCTGTGCATCGGCGATGATGCGACGGAAGTCGTGGTCTACGTCACCGTGCAGGTGCGGGTCGATCGACGCCAGATTGCGGGCAGAGCCGCCCGGAAAGTGCCCGGCATCGAGCAGATCTCCAACACCTTCGAATACGGGAAGGGCCTCGGTCTCGAGGACGGCTGACAGACCGGAGGCGGTCAGCATCTCCATGAGATGCCCGGCCAGCCCGAAGCCGGTCACATCCGTGGCAGCGTTGACGCCGACCTCCACCATCGCTTGGGCGGCACCGGCATTGAGGGCGATCATCGACTCCGTGACGTTCCGCCGCAACTCCTCGGGGCACTCGCCCGCCTTGAGTGCCGTCGCAGCGATCCCGGTCCCCAACGGTTTCGTGACCACGAGCCCATCGCCGCGTCTGGCGCCTGCATTGGTGACGATCCGGTCGGGGTGGATGGTCCCCGTCACGGCAAAGCCGTACTTCGGCTCGCGGTCGTCGATCGAATGGCCGCCGATGATCACACAGCCCGCATCCACCATGACGTCTGCGCCACCACGCAGGACGTCGCCCAGCAACTCGAACGACAGCGTATCGCGTGGCCAGCCGACCAACTGGAGTGCGGTCAGCGGCTGTGCGCCCATCGCATAGACGTCGGAGAGGGCGTTCGCTGCTGCGATCCTGCCCCAGTCATAGGCATCGTCGACGATGGGCGTGAAGTAGTCGACCGTCTGCACCAGTGCCCGGTCGGGCGCGATCCGATACACGCCTGCGTCGTCCGACGTCGACGTTCCCACCAGGAGATCGGGGTGGGTCGAGGCAGCGTGGTTGTTCAAGGGCGACAGGACCTGTGCCAACTCGGACGGGCCGAGCTTGCACGCTCAGCCGGCGCCGTGGCTGTATCTGGTGAGTCGGATCATCGACGCCGAACGCTAGCTGCGTCTCGAAGCTGTCCGGCGGGGCTCCTTTGGCCACGCGTCAGGACGAGATGACGTTGGAGGAACCTGCAGGTAGCGTCGCGGTGATGGAACCGAGAGACCGGATCGACGCCATCGCCAGCGCTCTCTCCATCCCGACGATGGAGCGACACATCGTGCTGTGCGCCGACCAGACCACGCCCAAATGCGCTCCCGCAGACGAGACGAATCAGGTGTGGCGCCATCTCAAGTCTCGTCTCAAGGGGCTGGGCGCGACTTCGGGGCCGCCGCCCTGGTCCGGCCGGCCGGCGCTCGACGCCGGCTCGGTTGCTCCGGGCAGCGGCAGCGTTCTTCGCACGAAGGCCGACTGTCTCAGGATCTGCGAGATGGGGCCGATCGCCGTCGTCTACCCCGATGGCGTCTGGTACCACTCGGTGACGGTCGAGGTCATGGATCGGATCATCGCCGAGCATCTGGTCGGCGGAAAGCCGGTCGAAGAGTTCGTGTTCGCTCGTTCGGGAGGATCGCATTGATGGGTCGTGTTGCCAGATGGATTCTCGGATTCGTTGCGGCGTGGCGTGTCTTCGGCCCGATCATCACGCCGCCGTTCCCGTCCGGGCAGGAGCACCCCTGGAAGATCCCCGGCCGAACGGTCTTCGTCGGTGACCTCGAGTTCCTGGTCCGTCAGGTCGGTGATCCGTCGAAGCCCGACCTGGTTCTCATCCACGGACTGGGCGGGGCATCGCTCACCGAGTGGCACGAGATCGGCCCGCACCTGATACACGACTACCGGCTCACGATCGTCGAGAATCGCAACCACGGCCTGTCCCCGCGAGTGACGAGCCGGTATCGGGTCGAGGACACCGCCGACGACGTGGCTGCGGTGATGGGGGAGGCGGGGGTCGAGCGGGCCCACGTCGTGGGCTATTCGATGGGCGGGGCCGTGGCCCAAGCACTTGCCCACCGGCATCCGGAACGGGTCGAGCGTCTGGCTCTTGTTGCGACGTTCGCCTTTCATCCCCCCATCTGGAAGTGGGCACGTCTGGCGGGAGCCATCATCATCCGGGCCTGGGAGCGAGTCACCGGCACCGGGACGCCAGAGGTGCGCGCCAGTTACCTGCTGCTCACTGGCGCGGTCGACCACAAGAATGCGAAATTCCTCTGGGAAGAGACCCAGCGTCGGGATCCGGACGGCGGTGCGGCGGCCAGCATGGCCCTCTTCCGGTTCGACAGCCGGCCATGGGTCTCAGGGATCGACAAGGCGACCCTGGTGTTGATCCCTGGCCGGGACCAGCTCGTGCCGGTCAGCTGGCAGCACGATCTCGCCTCTCGGATCCCCAACGCGACCGTCGAGACGATCGACGGAGCGTTTCACGAGGTCGTGTGGACTCACCCGGAGGTGGTTGCGATGGCGTTGCAGAACTTCTTCGACGCGTAGCTGCTCTACCAACGCCTGGGAAGCGGGTTCGACAACGCAGAGGCCCACTGGCAATCGTTGCTTGGGCCAGTGTGCCGGATGAGTTGGGAACTCGCGACTCCGGTCGTGGGCTTGCGGTGATTCGCCAGAGGCTCAGTGCGCGTCTGGCTTGCGACGCGGCGGCAGCACTGGCGGACCGGCGTCTGTTTCGGACCCGTGGCTACCTGCGGACTTCGACGCGCCTGTCCGAGAGTCTCGTAGCAGGGTCCTTGTTCGGTCGGTTGACGCGGCGGGAGCACCGGCCGACCGGCGTCTGTTCTGGACTCGTTGCTCGCTGCGCCTCTGGCTCACTCGTCCAGAAGTCGGCCGGGATGAGTCAAGCGTTGTCGATGATGATCTTGCCGATGACGCCGATGATGGCGACCAGGACGAGGATCTTGAGTGCCTTCTTCATGGCTTTGAATCTAATGCACTCCGGGGCGACACCAACCGATAGCGATACGAGCGGAGATACCATCTGAGAGTGACTCAGATCGTGTTCGCTCACGGATCAGGCATCGACGACGTGCTGTGGTTTCTCATCCCGGTCGTTGTGGCGTTGGTCGTCTTGCGCCGTGCCGAGAGACGTGCATCCCGGTCGAAGGCCGAGGCGGATTCTGTCGAGGCGACCTCTTCGCCTTCGCCGGATCAGTAGCGCCGCCCTCGGAACGCTATCCTCTTGGCCGATGAGTGATCTTGCTGCCGCTGCTTCTGCGCTCGGGATTCCCGAGGAGCTTGCCTCGCGATCCGCGAGTGCGCGTGCATCGGCGAATGGGACTTCTGCCGACGAAGTCCTGGCAGCGTGGGCGGGCGGGGGATCGGTCGGCGCTGCTGCGCCGGCGCCGCCAACCACCGAAGTCGCTGCTGAACCGGATCCGGAACCTGCCGCCGTAGCTGCACCGGAGCCGGCACCCACTGCCATCGCAACGCTCCCAGAGCCCGAGATCGAGCTCGCCCCGCCCGCGGCAACAACAGAGGTCGGAGAGCCCGTCGAGGCCGCCCCGCTCGGTGTCCGGATCCGTATGGCAGGAAAGCTCGGCGCAGCGCTCGGAGCGCTGGGAGCCCTGTTGGCTGCGTTGTTCTCGAGTTCCTGGATGTTGCCCCGGAGCGGCGCTTCCGAGGTCGACGGGGGCTTCGACACCGTCGTGGAGGTGATCTCTGGATGGGTCATCGTCGGCTCGGCACTGATCGGAATCGTCGTGGGCCTCGGCGTCGCCGCAACCACCAGGGTGGTCACCGGGCTGGCATCTCCCGGGATGAGGCTCGTCAGCTCATCGTTCGTGACCGGGCTGGTGGGAGCGATCACCGGAGGCCTGCTCGGCGCAGTCATCGGGGCGATCGTCGTTGGCTCAGGCAGTGCCGGCGAGCTCGATCCGACGATCCAAGTTGTCCCCGTCCTGCCCGCCATCATCTGGCTGTTCTTCGGCTGGGCGGCCGGCGGCTGGGCCGTTGCGGCACTGGTGCAGTCTCTCGGTGTCCCCGCCGGGGTCGACGACCTCGAATCCGAAGAGACCGGAGTCATGCGGCGACGGTTGACCTCGGCATTCGGCATCCCGGCGCTGGCAGCCGTTGCAATCCTCCTGTTCGTGGTGCCGCTCGCATTGATCTTCATCGAGTTCCCGTCATTCGCTCCGATCCTGGCCGGCATCGTCTCGCTCGGGATCCTCGGCTTCGCCAGTCTGTCGGCGTCCCGGCCCGGAATGAGAATCACCACCGGCGAGTTCCTGGCGGCTGCCGCCGGCATCGGCGTCGTGCTGCTCATCATCGTCTCGGTGCTGTTGGTCCAAGGTGGCGGACACGGCGAGGAGGAGGAGGCTGAGGAAGCCGGGGTCGAAGAAGTCGAAGAGGCCGAAGCGGGCGCGTTCGTCCAGCTCTCCTGAGCCGGTTGGCGCAGCGTTGAGGAACCAATCCGATCTGAGCCCGATCCTGGCGGCTGCGCTTCTGCAGTCCACCACGTCGTCCTGCATCACCGATGCCGAGCTCGAACAGCCCGGGCCGACGATCGTCTTCGTGAACGATGCGTATTGCAACCTGATGATCGCAACGCGTGAGGATGTCGTCGGCCGAACACCTCGCATCATGCAAGGGCCACTCACCGATCGAGCCGTACTGGACCGGCTGAAGGAGGCCCTCAAGGCGGGAGAGACCTTCGAGGGCGAGACCATCAACTATCGATCGGACGGACGGCCGTTCATCAACAAGTGGCGTATCGACCCGATCCGCGACCAGGCCGGCACCGTGACCCACTTCGCCGCAGCTCAGCAGGACGTCACTGCGCTTCGCACCTTCGAAGCCGCGAGCAGGGCAAGCCGAGTGATCGATCAGGCCAGTCGGGAGGCCCTCGCGGTCACGAATCAGCCAGGTGCTGCGCTGACCTATCTCGCCACCGGCATTCTCGAAGCCGCAGAGATGGTCTTGTTCGGGTACGGCCATGTGAACGTGATGATCTCCCATCCCTTCGGCGATGACACGATCGTCGGAGGGGTCGTTCGTCCCGTACGTGAGCTCGAGCTCGCCATCGGCACACCTGCCGTTGGCGGACGAATCCGGGTCGAGCTGAGCCGTGCCGAGGCCGCGATGGTCGACGAGAGTGCACTCGAGGTCCTCGAAGTGCGGGCTTCCTCGGCGATCGCCATGCTGGTGGCGGCGATCGTCGACCGTCAGATGGTCGGGGAATTCGAGCGACAACTCGTCGGTGCAGCCTCCGAAACGGCGGATGGCTTCAGGATCGCCGTCCGACACGAGCCGAGCTTGGACTCGATGGAGATCTCCGGAGACTGGTTGGATGTCGTGGAGGGCGCTTCCGGGACTACGTTCGTGATCGGGGACGTCGCCGGCCATGGAGTCGAGGCCGTGGTCGGAATGGCCCGGTTGCGATCGGCCGTGGAGGTCGTGTTCGCCACCGGAGGTCCAATGCGGGACGGCATCGTCGAGCTCAATCGCTTCTGTTTCAACCATTCGATCTTTTCGACTCTGCTGGTCATCCGACCGTGGGACCACGGGTTCGAGATCGTGTCCGCCGGTCACCTCCCACCGGTTCTGGTCTCCGACGGCATTGCGACGCTCGTCGATATCACCCCCGGCCCCGCATTGGGCTCGGTCCCGAGTGTCGACTATCCGATCACCCGGATCGAGGCCGGGCATGGGGCCGTGCTCGCCATGTTCACCGATGGGCTCGTCGAGACCAGAAACACTTCAATCGATGTCGGCCTCGAGGAAATCCGGCGACTGCTGTCCTCGGGCGGCGGACTGGACCTGGAGCTGCTCGCGGACGAGGTGATGGGGATCGAGCGGGACCTTTCCCTCCCCGACGACACGTCGCTCATGCTGGTCGAGGTCACCCGGCGTCGCTGACACGGATTGCCATCAGTACACCGTCTACACGATCGTATTCGACTGCAACCGGTTCTCCGGTGCGGAGGTGCTCACGCAGGTGTGAAGGTGGAAAGTCGAATTCACCGTCCGGTGCGAGCTCGAAGACGAGGCGATTGCCATCAGAGAGGACTTCAAACGAGTCGACGGTCGAGAAGTCGCCGTCCACGACGATCACGATGCCGGTGAGCTGCCCCGAGTCGGACGGGAGAAGAGCCAGAGCGACCGCAACGGCAGCCACGAGACCGATCAGGACCCAACGAGCGAGCGTTCGATCTCTTCCCATTCCCGCTCCTCGGCGATCCACCGGAACCAGATCGCTGCGATCAGGCCGAGCAGATAGAAGGCGCCGGCGAGCTTCATGATGATTCCCGCCGATGTCTGATCCTGGACTGCCGTCACGCCCCACGTCAGTGGGAGATCACCGTATGTCGGGTACAGCTGGGTGTCGGAGAAGGTCAGGAACGATGCCGGCACGGTGGGGATGATCGTGCACAGGAAGAGAAAGAGCATCTTCATCGGGGGTCGCATGGTCGGGATCGCCTCGGTCGGGCTGAACAGCGGCAGCCACAGCATGATGGCCGTCGAGAAGAAGACCAGATGGATGAGAAAGTGGGCCCACTCGTTCGTGTTCTGCCAGGTGATCGCCTCTGGCCAGTGGATGGCGACGATGGCGACGTTGAACGCGAAGAACCCTGCGGCTGGTGTGGCGACCCGTCGCAGCACACGGGCGACGGACTGGCGGCCGAGCACGTAGTCGCCCATCCAAGTGGGAATGCCCACCAACAGCAACGGGGGCACCACATATCCGAGGATCAGATGCTCGATCATGTGGAACGTGAACAGCACCTCTTCGGCGATGTCATGGATCGGCCAACCGGCTGCGATGACGATCAAGGCTACGCCGCAGAACCACGCAGTTCGCTGCCGAGGCGTGGCCGGGTCGGCGATGGGAGCAACCAGCGGTCGGATCCGGGTCTCCAGCCACCACCAGCCGGCGGCGAGAATCGCCACCAGGGCGAGGACATCAGCGTGGAGGTGGAAATCGGGGATCATTTCAGCCGAAGATGGCAAAGGCACCGAACGCAGCGAGCACGATGCCGTAGAGAATCATCGCAAGCACGAAACCTGCGCCGAAGAACCTGGACAGAAACGAGTCTTCGAAGCGGAGATGCATGAACCAGCCGACCACCGCGACGAACTTGATGGTCGAGAGTCCGATGAGAAGCGGTCCGTCCCAGCCGTTCATGTCGAATGCCTCGTCGACGTAGAAGAGCGCCACCTCGATGGCGGTCAGGACGGCCAGGAAGATGGCGATCCTGACGTAGTCCCTGGTGGAGGGGTGTGCGGCGTGGGCGGTCTCACTCATCAGGCGGCTCCGAGCAGGTAGACGATCGTGAAGATGACGATCCAGATGATGTCGACGAAGTGCCAGTACAGACCGACGAGCTCGAGGTTCATGCCGTGCTTCTCGGACAGGCCTCCCTGCCTCCGCGTGATCCCGAACAGCGAGAGGAGCATCAGGATCCCGATTGCCACGTGCGCGCCATGGAAGCCGGTCAGCATGTAGAAGGCCGACGCAGCCGGATTGCTCGTGAGGGTCATGTCCTTGACCGTGATGAACTCGTAGAACTCGAACACCTGGCCTCCGAGGAACACCGAGCCGAGCAATGCCGTCGCCATGAGCCAGGTCTTCGTGCCGTTCTGGTCGCCGGTGGAGAGCGCATGATGTGCCAACACCATCGTCAGCGAACTCATCAGCAGGACGAAACTGGAGATCGACGTGAACGGAATGTCGTAGATGTCGCGGGGAACGACGCTGTCGAAGTCCCGGTTTCCATAGAGCAGGTAGTTCGAGATGAACGCCCCAAAGAACATGAATTCGGAGCTGAGGAACACCCACATGCCCAGCTTTCGGTTGTCTATTCCGGTCGACTCGTGCACGACGTGGTGGTCGTCACCCGTGTCGTGTTCAGGGGCGTCAGCCCCCTCTTCGATCTCGAAGGTGTCCGCCATCAGCTCGCTCCTGCGCCAACGAGCTCGCCGCCCGGTCCGTCACCGTGCAGATCGGGATCCTCGGGCTCTTCGAGAGGCTCGATACCCCATCCGATGAGCGCGCCGATCGTGATCAGCGGTCCGATCACGAGCAGAGCCTTCCCGACGATGCTGGTGTGGTAGATGATCCCGTAGCCGATCAGAGGCAGACCCATCGCCATGATGAAGGGGAAGTAGGACGGGGCCGGGAGGTGAATCTTCGACTTCGGGTTCCGCCCTTCGTGGTCGAGCCGCTCGACCAGGTCGTCGGCATCTTCTCTGCGGACCGGGCGACCCTCCTCGTCCTCGCGGTACTTCTGATGCCAGAAGTCGTCGAGGCTGTGAATGACTGGCGGCGTCGCGAAGTTGTAGGCCGGTGTCGGGTTGGGGATGGTCCATTCGATCGTGCGGGCATCCCAGGGGTCGAGGCCGGACGGCTCACCCTTGCGCTTCGAGTAGATCCAGTTGACCCAGAAGATGGCCACGCCCAATGCAATCGTGAAGGCACCGATCGTCACGGCGAAGTTCCAGGGGCCGAGCCCGGCTTCGGGGGCGTAGCGCCAGGTCCGCCGGACCATGCCCTGGAGGCCGAGCCAATGCATCGGGGCGAAGGTGAGATTGAAGCCGATGAACTGGACCCAGAAGTGAGCCTTGCCGAGCCTTTCATTCATCAGCCGGCCCGTGATCTTCGGGAACCAGTAGTAGATACCGGAGAAGAGCCCGAAGATGGCACCGCCGAAGAGCACGTAGTGAAAGTGACCGACGATGTAGTAGGTGTCCGTCTGCTGCCAGTCGGACGGAACGATCGAGTGGGTGACGCCCGACAGGCCGCCGATCACGAACATCGCAACGAACCCGATGCTGAACAGCATGGCGGTGTTGAACTTCAACCTCCCGCCCCACATGGTTCCCATCCAGTTGAAGATCTTGATGCCCGTCGGGACGGCGATGGTCATGGTTGCGAGTCCGAAGGCCGCCTGAGCAACGGGCGTGATCCCTGAGGAGAACATGTGGTGTGCCCACACCCCGAAGCCGAGGAACCCGATGGCGGCGCCGGCGAACACGACGGCGGCATACCCGAACAGTGGCTTACGGCTGTTGGTCGGCAGGACCTCAGAGACGATGCCCATCGCCGGGAGAATCAGGATGTACACCTCGGGATGGCCGAACAGCCAGAAGAGGTGCTGCCAGAGAACCGGGTCACCGCCACCGACCGCCTGGAAGAACAACGTGCCAAACGCCCGATCGAACGTCGCCATGAAGAGCGCGACCGCAATGATCGGAAGCGAGAACAGAAGGAGGAATGCCACGACCAGCGTCATCCACACGAACACCGGCATCCGGAGCAAACGCATTCCCTCAGCCCGCATGTTGAACACAGTGACGATGAAGTTGATCGCTGAGATCAGTGAGGCGACACCGAGAATCTGGAGCCCAATGAGCGCGAAGTCGATTGCGGCCCCCGGCGAGTAATCGGGCCCGGCGTTCGGCTGATACAGGAACCACCCACCATCCGGCAAGCCGCCCAGGAGCGTTTGATCCGACTCGTCGATGTTGCCGGAGACCACGACACCCTGGGCATCCTCGATGCCCACCGGGGGAACCACCTCACCGAAGAAGATCACCGAGTACAGGAACAGGCCGCCGAAGATGAAGATCCACCACGACAGGGCGTTCATCCGCGGGAAGGCCACGTCCCTGGCGCCGATCATGAGTGGAAGGAGGTAGTTGAAGAACGCCGCCGATGCCGGCATCACGAACAGGAACACCATGGTGACGCCGTGGGTGGTGAACATGGCGTTGTATTCGGCGGCGGTCAGGAAGTCGCCGTTCGGGCCGGCCAACTGCAGGCGGAGAAGGAGTGCCTCGAGGCCACCGATGATGAAGAAGAAGAAGGCGGCGTAGCCGTACATGATCCCGATCTTCTTGTGATCGGTGGTCGTGATCCACGACCAGAATCCCTCGGTCGCGCGGGGACGGCGGAAGATCGTCGACGCTGGACGGGATGCTGTCGTGGTCATGTTCCTGCCTTCACGGGTCGGATACCTTCCATCACTCGAGTGTTGCGAGCCATGCGGTCAGATTGTCGATGTCGTCTTGGGTGAGCCCGAGATTGGGCATGAAGGAACCGGGTTTGACCTCAGGAGCATTGGCGAGCCACTGCTCGAGGGCGTCGTCGTAGCTGAGACCCTCATACGGGAGGTAGGCGCCGGCGAACACGTTGCGGCTGGCGAAGTGCGTGAGGTTGGGACCCCGGTACAAGTCGTCTGTTCGAATGTTGGTGAACTCGGAGTCCGGACCGTAGTCGACGGTGTGACAGCCGACGCAGAGGTTCTGGTAGAGGAGCAGGCCTTCGTATGCAGGCGTGCCTTCGGCCGGCTCGGTTGCCTCCGCCTGTTGCCCGGAGACCCAGGCATCCCAGTCCACCGGGCTGAGCGCCTGCACCCTGGCGCGCATGAGCGAGTGGGAGAGCCCGCAGTACTCGGCGCAGTGGCCCCAGTACTCACCCGGTTCATCGGCCTGGAGTCGGAGCGTCGTTTCCTGGCCGGGAATCAGGTAGCGCTTGCCGTTCAGTGCCGGGACCCAGAAGTTGTGGAGCACGTCATCGGACGTCATCACGGCACAGACTTCCTGATCGGCGGGCATGACCATGACATTTGCCGTCTCGATGCCGAGATCTGGGTAGTCGTACTCGAACCACCACTGGTGACCGATGATCTCGACGGTCATCGCATCGTCGCCGCACTCGGTCAGATCGAACACGGCGCTCACGGTGGGCACGGCGATGGCGGCGAGTATGAGGGCCGGGATCACCGTCCACGTGATCTCCAGCTTGGTGTTCCCGTGGACCTGCTTGGGCTCCTTGCGCCCCGGGCGATCACGGAAGGCGATGATCGAGAACAGGATGCCACCCTGGACTATCACGAAGATCGCCACGGCCACCCAGAAGACCGGCCAGAAGAGGTTGTCGATCTGCTCGGCAAACGGTCCTCGAGGCTCGACGGCGCTGAGCGGAGCGTCCTCGATCTCGATCAGGGAGCACGAGGACAGGATGAGCGCCAATGCGGAAGCGCCAATTGCTCCATTCCAACGTCCTGACCAGGGGAAACGTCGCTTTTGGAGAGGCTTCGACATGGCCGCCAGTGTAGGAATCCGTTCCGCGTGTACCAACACTGTGTCTAGGGGCGTTTCAGGTCACACGTCTCACTCTCACGTCCGGCCTCGCGCGTCTGAGAATTCGTGGACCGTTTGCGGGATCGAATCGAGCGACATGGAACGCAGACGTCGAACGAGTGAGCGTCACCCCAACGCGTCGAGAGCTGCCCCGAGCTCCTTCGGCGAGACCGCACCCTCGAACCGAGCCGTAGCCACACCCTCGGCGTCCACCACGTAGATCCAGGGCTCCGACGGGAACCCCCACTCGATCACTGCAGGAACCTCGATCAGGCGGCCTTCGCCCTCGGAATCGATGTTCTCGAAGATCTCGACATGGACCACATCGAATCCGCTCCTGGGCGCAACCACCTCTTTGACGATCTCCATCGTCGGGCCACACACCGCGGTCTGACAGAACGCCGGAGTGGCGAACACGATCAGCGCCGGACTCCCATTCGAGGTCGCCTCGGCGACGGTCATTTCGTAGAAGCTCGGCTCGGGATCGGGATCGGTCGTGATCGAGGCCAGTTCGAACGGGGGTGAGGTCCTGGTCTCCGATGCCGGGACGGGCTCGCCGACCTCGGGGATCGGGATGTCGGCGGTGACCGAAAAGGTCGTCTCGTCGGTCGTACCTCGCGGGCTGGCGATCGCCACACGCCACGGACCGGGCTCTTCGAAGTCCGGTCGTGCGATCAGAAAGCCTCTGACCCCCTCGATCGACCACACCCACTCGGCCGAGACGTTTTGGCTGGTGCCCGAAGGGTCGGTGAACGTGACGGTGACTTCCTCGTTCGGACCTCCGACGAACGAGTTGGATTCGGGATCCACCTCGGCCATCACCAAACGCTGAGGACCGAGCCCCACAGTCCCTGGGCTCGACCCAACGATCGCCAGGTTGCCCGAGCCGCCACCGCACGATGCCAGCACGAACGCAACGAAGAACAGCCAGATCCGCCTCATGTCAATGCGAAGTCGACGGCCGCCAACGCGTGGATCTTCGCCGTCGGGAAGTAGGGGACCGTGAAGTCGTCGGGGCCGACCAGAAGTTCGATCTCGGTGCAGCCCGCGATCACGCCATCGACGTCGCTCGCACGACCGATGATGTCGAGATAGGCCCGCTTCGAGTCTTCGCTCACGATTCCCTGAACGAGCTCGGTGTAGATGACGTCGTGCACCGTCGTGCGATCCGATTCCTGCGGGACGACCACCTCGATCCCGTGGAGCCGGCGCAGCCTTCCGGCGTAGAAGTCGGACTCCATCGTGTACCGGGTTCCAAGAAGGAG
Organism: bacterium; assembly: GCA_024639335.1. Taxonomy (GTDB): domain Bacteria; phylum Actinomycetota; class Acidimicrobiia; order Spongiisociales; family ZC4RG35; genus JAHEDH01. Next base: position 38,483 of record JAHEIN010000003.1, read on the forward strand.
TGGGCGCTGGACGCCGGCGGCGCGCACGTTCTCTGCAGTCGCGTCGGCGATGTGGATGAACGGTATGTCGATCCCGGCTTCGATCTCGTCGGCCATCCGATGCATGGTGTTCGTGCAGAGCACGATGCAGTCCGCACCGGCAGCTTGCAGCCCAGCTGCGGCGGCACACAACGTCTCGGCGGCTCTCGACCATTCGCCGGTCTCCTGCATGACCTCTATCCGCGAGAAGTCGAAGCTGTACATCACGAGCTCGGCCGAGGCCGTCCCGCCGAGCCGCCGCCGCACCTCGGTGTTGATGGTTCGGTAGTACTCCGCCGACGATTCCCAACTCATGCCACCGAGCAAGCCGATCGTCCTCATCCCAGATGCTCCAGGACGTGTGCGTGGAGGTCGTCCATCAGCGCCGGAGGCAAGTCGTGCCCCATGGTGGGTATCGTCACCAGGCGGGCACCGGAGATGGCGTCGGCGGTCGCCTCACCACCTGTTACCGAGACGAACGGGTCATCCTCACCGTGCAAGACCAGCGTCGAGGCGGTCACAGCACGAAGGCGCTCCGTACGATCGCCGTCTGCCAACACTGCGGCGAGCTGCCTGGCGGCGCCCTCGGGGTGATGAGCGCGGTCGTAGGCGATCTCGGCCATCCGGCGGGCTCGGGCCTCGTCGTAATGTCGGCCCCAGGTGATCGACACGACGTCCAGTGTCCGCTCGATCGCTTCCTCTCGATCCGCCGTCGGGGCCTGGAGCATCACGTTCTGGATATCCGGGGAGGCCTGGCCCACGCCGGGATCGCCGGTGGTGGACATGATCGACGTCAGGCTGGCAACCCGTTCCGGCACTGTGAAAGCCACCGTTTGGGCGATCATGCCCCCCATCGAGACACCCACCAGATGAGCTCGATCCACTCCGACGGCGTCGAGCACCGCCAGCGTGTCTCTTGCCATGTCCTGCATCTGATACGGCAAGGACACGGCCATCCCCTGAACGAGCTGAGCAAAGACCATCCTCACGTCGATCGGGTGATCGTCGAAGTAGGTCGAGAGACCGACGTCACGGTTGTCGAAAGTGACCACCCGGAATCCGGCATCCGTGAATCCGTGGATCCAGGCCGGCGGGTGGTGGACGAGCTGATTGCCGAGCCCGGCGATCATCACCACGGTCCCGCGCAGGTCGGCCCCGGTCGTTTCGTGGTAGAGCTCGATCGAACCCGAGGTGGCGTACGGCATCGGACAGAGCGTATCCGGGAGAGCCCACAATGGTCGCTGGTCACGAATGGCTTCCATCACGTGTCCGGTACCATTCCCTCCATGGACACGTCCCCACCCATGGTCGACGCGGTGCCGGCATCGACCGGCTGGCGGGACGCGGCCGCCGCCTACTTCGCGCTGACCAAGCCCCGAATCATCGAGCTGCTGCTCATCACAACCGTGCCGGCGATGGTGGTGGCCGGAGGCGGCTGGCCGGGAACGTGGTTGGTCGTGGCCACACTCATCGGCGGGAGCCTGTCGGCCGGGGGCGCCAACGCTCTCAACAGCTATCACGATCGCGACATCGACCAGGTGATGGCTCGAACCTCGGCTCGTCCGTTGCCTAATGCCCGGGTCGCACCCGAACGAGCGCGCGTCTTCGGATGGGTGCTCGGGGCGCTCGGCTTCCTCGTGCTCTGGCTCACGTCGAATCTGCTTGCGGCCCTCTTGTCGACCGGAGCACTGCTCTTCTATGTGTTCGTGTACACGCTGTATCTGAAGCGGGCCACCGTGCAGAACATCGTGATCGGCGGTGCTGCCGGGGCTGCGCCGGTCCTCGTAGGCTGGGCAGCCGTTCGGGGAGATCTGGACATTGCTGCCTGGATCATGTTCGCCATCGTGTTCGTGTGGACGCCGCCCCACTTCTGGGCGCTCGCCGTCAAGTACAAGGACGACTACGCCGCCGCCGGCGTCCCGATGCTGCCGGTCGTAGCAGGCGTCGAGGCGACGACGAGGCAGATGATGTCGTATGCCGGGATCATGGTGCTCTTCTCGCTGGCACTCGTTCCGGCCGCGGACATGGGCTGGCTCTACCTACTCACGGCCATCGGCACCGGTTCCTGGTTCGTCGTCGAAACCGTCCGCACCCACCTCGATCCCACCAGGGCCATGAAGCTGTTCGGCGTGTCCACCATCTACCTCGCGGCCCTGTTCGGGGCGATGCTGGTCGACGTCCTGGTCAGCGGCTGATGAGGGCGCTCGTCCGGGCTTGTGTCCTGGGCGCGCTTCTCGGCGGATGCACCGTCGCCGAGGAGGCGATGGACGTTTCGTCTTCTCCATCTCCGACCTTGTATCGAATCGACGGCCTCGAATGCCGAGTCGATTCGTTCGAAAGCGGCATGCCCGAGTATCCCAACGATGCCGTGGGGTCTTCGACTCCGGAGGCAGAGGTCGAGGCCTTCCTAGATTCTCCGACGAATCGGCGCTTCTCAGCGCTGGTCCTCGACGAGGAGGAAGGTCTCACGTTCTCGTTTGCCGATTCCGACGGTCTCGTCCAACTCGTCATTCAGGTCACTGATCAGTTCGAGGGGTATCTGATCGCGAGCTACTCGTACTGCACCGAGCCCGCCTGACCCGGCAGGTCATCTCTCCTCGGTGGGATACCCGGGATGAGCAGTAGCATCGCGTCCGTGCATCAGTTCCTCGCCCAGATCGCCTACCCGCCGATCCCGATCTTCGAGGTCGGCCCGCTGCGGCTGTCGCTGCACGGGCTGTTCGCTGCGATCGGGTTCGTCGCCGGAGGTGCGCTCGCGACCCGATACCTGATGCGGCGCGGCTACGACGGCGAGAAGTTCCAGTCGGTGCTCTCGTGGGCTCTCGTCGGCGCGTTGCTCGGTGCTCGGTACCTCACGTCGCCGGCCACACTGCTCGCCGGGGGCTCGCTGGCCGATGCCCTGAACCCGATCAACGGGAACTTCTCGATCATGGGCGGGTTCGCAGGTGGGATCCTCGCCGCATGGTGGCGGATGAATCAGGTCGAGCTTCCTCGCCTCCCATCCTTCGATGCGGCCGCGTATGGCCTGGTGTTGGGGACCATCGTTGGACGCATCGGTGATCTCGGGATCGTCGAGCATCTCGGTCGGGCAACCGACGTCGCCTGGGGCTACGCGATCAAACCCGGCTACGACGTGGCCCCCCAGCACAACGGCCTCGAATGCACCACTGCCCAGGCCGGGCCCGACGGTATCTGTGGCGTGTACCACCACGTCGCCGCCTACGACATGCTCGGCGCCATCCTGTTCTTCTTCGTTCTGATGCAGATCGAACGGCGGGTCGACCTGCGCTACGGGCAGCTGTTTTCGATCTGGATCGTCTGGTACGGGCTCCAGCGTTTCGTGCTCGACTTCATGCGATTCGGGAACGGCGACGCCACCATCGGCTCGTTCACCTGGAACCAGATCAGTGGGTTGGCCGGCTCGCTGCTCGGCGTCGTATTGTTCGTCTGGTACGCCAGGACCCAAGAGGTCTCGTCGCGCGAGAACGATCTGCAGATCAGCGGCGCCACCGCAGAGGCTCCCTCGACGGCGTGACCTCGCCCTTGCCGTGGACACCCTCGGGCGGTAGCGTCACGCCCACGAGCACCCGCCCCTATCTCGTGCAGATGTTCACCGGGCCTCGGCCCGGGTCGGTGTGAGGCGCTGAGACGAATCGCAGGAGACCCGGAGCCGGGCGGCTTCGGGTTTTTTCTTGCTCGGGCCTCTTCGAGGAGACGAGATGCAACGCAACGAAGAACGGAAGGCAGTCAGGGTCGACGGCGGAGTCGACCGCTCCGTCGTGGAGGTGGCGGGCGCCCGCTTCGGGCACGATCCGTTCCCGGTGATCGCCGGTCCTTGTGCCATCGAGTCCGAAGCCCAGATTCGGATTGCCGCCGAGGCCGTCGCCGAGGCCGGGGGTGTGATGCTCCGCGGAAACGCGTTCAAGCCTGGTAGCTCTCCCTATGACTTCCGTGGCCTGGGCGTCGACGGGCTCGTCCTGTTGGAGCGGGCCGGGAAGGACGTCGGTCTTCCAACGGTGAGCCAGGTGCTGGAACCGGCAGACGTCGAGGCGGCCGCCGAGCGAGTCGACATGATCGAGATCCACTCCGGGTCGATGCAGAATTTCGAGTTGTTGAAGGTCGCTGGACGGTCGGGCAGACCAATCCTCCTCCGGCGGGCGGCGTCGGCAACGGTCGACGAGTGGCTGTGGGCCGCCGAATACGTGCTCGCCGAGGGAAACCCCGACGTCGTGATGGTCGAGCGCGGCATCAGGACATTTGGCGGAAACGGGGCCGACACCCTCGACATCAGCTCGATTCCCGAGGTCAAGGAGTTGAGTCATCTGCCGGTGATCGTCGATCCTTCCCACGCGGCCGGAGGCTCGGCCAAGGTCGGGCCGTTGGCGCTGGCCGCCCAGGGCGTGGGCGCCGACGGGATCGTCCTGGAGGTCCACCCTGATCCTGCGAATGCGAAATCGAATCCTTCGCAGCTCTCGATCGAGGAATGGGCTGCACTGATGTTCCGGCTGGGCGTCAACCGGATGCGGGCGCACATCGACCTGGTCGACCGTGAGATCGTCCGGCTCCTGGCCAAGCGGCAGGAAATGTCGCTCGAGATCGGCCGGGTCAAGGCCGAGCGGGGTCTCCCGGTATTCGCTCCTGAGCGGGAACGCGAGCTGATGGAGGTGATTCGGAAGGAAGCCGAATTGTGCGGCATCCGCCCGGACCACGTCGAGGCCCTGTTCCACCTCGTCCTAGCCGAGTCGCGGTCCGTCCAAGAAGTCCGCCGAGACTGACTCCGTTTGCGTCGCTCGACCGTCGGTATCGATGTCGAACGACCCGAGAAGTTTGCCGACACGCTTGCTAGTTTCCCGGACATGACCCATCCGATTCGCATCGCCACCCAGATCCACCCCCAGCACGCCGAGTACCGCGACATCCGCAACGCCGCCGTCGAGGCCGAGGAGCTCGGTGTCGACATCGTCTACAACTGGGACCACTTCTACCCCCTGTACGGCGGATCTCCCGACAAGCACACGGGCAAGCACTTCGAGTGCTACACGATGCTGGCTTCCCTCGCCGAGGTGACCGAGCGGGTCGAGATCGGCGCCCTCGTGACCTGTAACTCGTATCGCAACCCGGAGCTGCTGGCGGACATGGCCCGCACCATCGATCACATCTCCGAGGGGCGTTTCATCCTCGGCATCGGCTCGGGTTGGTTCGAGAAGGACTACGACGAGTACGGCTACGAGTTCGGCGACGCAGTGGGCCGACTCAAAGATCTCCGCGACTCGCTCCCGCGGATCGAGTCGAGGCTGGCGAAGCTCGACCCTCCTACGACCCGTGACATCCCCATTCTGATCGGCGGCGGTGGGGAGACGATGACGCTCCGCTACACCGCCCGTCATGCCGACATCTGGCACGGCTTCGGCAAGCCGGAGGTGATCGCCCACAAGAACAACGTGCTCGACGAATGGTGTCAGAAGGAGGGCACCGACGCATCGAATATCGAGCGCTCGGTTGGCATCGAGCCCAAAGGCTTGGACAAAGCCGACGCCTTCGTAGAAGCGGGTGCATCCCAGTTCACGATCGGTTTGAACGGCCCCGACTACGACATGGGCCCGGTCCGCGAACTCCTCGCCTGGCGCGACGCGAAATGACCTTCTTGTGACGGAAACGCATGTAATACCGGCGTTTTCGTCACAAGAACGTGATCAGGTGTCCTCCAGGGTTTCGGCGATCAGCAGGTCGACGACGTCCTTGAGGGCGTCGTCCACGGACTTCCCGTCGTGGATCGACTGCTGATAGACGTCGAGCTGACGAGCGGCCGAGGTGCCTTCCCTCGCAATCACTCTCGCGTGTTCGATCTCGGCAACACACCCCAGCTCCTCGGCGTCGGGTCGGAGTAGCTCGACCAACTCGTCGATCAAGTCGGGGAAGGGCACCAGCGCCGACTTCCCGAAGTCCATCAGGTCGCCGGCCGTGCCGTACCGCTGCGCCCTCCAGACATTCTCGGACACCAGCATCTGTGCGTAGGTCCGCCACCGCTGGTTCGATGTTCGCAGCCTGAACAGCATGTGCAGCAGACATCGATACAGCGCAGCGATCGAGACGGCATCGCGCCAACGGGTGCAGATGTCCGAGATCCGCATCTCCAACGTGGGGTAGCGCACAGACGGTCGGATGTCCCACCAGATCTTCGACGCATCGGGGATCAGCCCCGCTTCGACCAACACGCCGACGTGGCGCTGGTACTCCGACCACGAATCGAAGTGTTCTGGCAATCCCGTTCGCGGCATCGTCCGGAAGACGTTCATCCGGTAGCTCTTCAGCCCGGTGTTGCGGCCACCCCAGAACGGAGAGGACGTGCTGAGTGCGAGCAGGTGGGGGAGGAAGTAGGAAACCTGATTCATCAGGTCGATCCGCATCTCGGGATCCTCGATTCCCGCGTGGACGTGCATCCCGCAGATGACCAGCCGATGAGCGACCACCCCGAGGTCGCTTGCCAGCGTCTGATATCGCTCCTTGTCGGTCGACTTCTGCTCCCACCACAGCGCAAAGGGGTGAGTCGAAGCCGCGATGATCGCGGCGTCGTGGCCCGCCGTCACCGACCCCAGGTTGCGGCGAAGGTCGCAGAGATCGTCGGCCAGATCCTGGATGGTGGCATGGGGGCGCGTGCCGACCTCCATCTGTGCGCGCAGAAACTCGGGTGTCACGCGTCCCCCGATTGCCGCATAAGCCTCGTCCCACAGTCCCTTGTTGGGATCGGTCACGAGGTTGCGCGTCGCCGGATCCACGAGGAGGTACTCCTCTTCGATGCCGACCGTGAGCGATGGGGCTTTGATCATGCGGCGACCATACCGTCGAGTCTGCACGCTGGAGGCGCGCCATGGGATCTTGTCGCTCTGTCAGAGAATCGTCGATGCAGCCGACTGCCGCGATATCTCGGCATCGGTCCTCACCCAGCAGCCTGCGAGGTGATCGTTGACCAGGCCCATGGCCTGCATGAAGGCGTAGGCCGTTGTCGGGCCGACGAAGGACCATCCACGCCGCTTGAGGTCCCTCGCCAGCGCCGTCGATGCCGGTGTGATCGCAGCCAACTCGTCTGGAGGCTCACCGGCCGGGTCGAACCAGTGATAGAAGTAGGCGGCGAGTGATCCATGCTCCTCGATGGCCTCCAGGGCGCGTCCGGCGTTGTTGATCGTCGAGGTGATCTTCCCTCGGTGCCGGATGATCCCGGCGTCACCGAGGAGTCGTTCGACATCCCCGTCGCCGAACTCCGCCACGATCTCCGGGTCGAAGCCGCGGAATGCGGACCGGAAACGCTCACGCTTGCGGAGGATGGTGAGCCACGACAGACCGGACTGAAAGCCTTCGAGGCAGATCTTCTCGAACAGCCGATGGTCATCGGTCACACCGAATCCCCACTCGGTGTCGTGATAGTCGTGGTACTCGGGGGTCGAGGCGCCCCACCAGCAACGAGCGCGTCCGTCCTCACCGACATCGATGTCCATTCAGCGGACGCTAGTGAAGCTGAACAATGACTGAACACGACGAATTCGGCTTCGGGTTGTCGCTGCACCCGTCGTAACTTGTGCCCGTGGCAATGAACACGACAGCTGGTGAGGTGACGCCTTCTCAAGCGCTTCCCGCCGACCCTGAGATCGGACGAATCGCAGGGCTGGCCGGGGTGGCAGCTTCCCTCGGGTTCAGCGAGCTCTTCGCCGGACTGGTGTCGGCTGTGCCGTCGCTCATCGTCGGGGTGGCGACGCTCATAATCGACACCGCTCCCAAACCGGTCAGAGATTTCGCCATATCGCTTTTCGGTACAGCCGACAAGCTGGCACTCGGCATCGGCATCGTGGTCGTCGGCCTCGCACTCGGGGCATGGGTCGGATCGAAGTCTGACAAGAATTCGTCGACAGCCCCGGTCGTGTTCGCCGGGTTCGGCCTGCTGGGCGGGCTCGCAGCAGCCCGTACGGCCGACGCCGGGCTGCTGGCCTCGGTCGTCGCCGGGGGCCTGTCCGCCGGTGTCGGGTTGGTCGTGCTGCGCGCACTGCTGTCGGCTGGGCGCCGGAGGATCGGCGCCCAGCCAAGTGAAGGTCGGCGCGCTTTCCTGGTCGGTGCCGGCTCCACGATCGTGTTCTCGCTACTCGCCGGGCTCATCGGCCGGAATCTGGCCGAGGCGACGACGGAGACCGTGGCGGCGCGCGGTGAGGCCTCCCTCCCGGAACCCGTCACGCCGGTGTCGGCACCCACCGACGCGATGTCGCTCGACGTTGGGGGTATCTCCCCGCTGGTGACCCCGACCAGCGACTTCTACCGCATCGACACCGCATTCGTTCCTCCCCGAGTCGATGCAGCCACTTGGTCGATGCGAATCACCGGCCTCGTCGATCGCGAAATCGAGCTCACCTATGCCGACCTGCTCGACCTCGACATGGTGGAGCAGTACATCACGATCGCCTGTGTCTCCAACGAGGTGGGCGGCGGACTGGTCGGCAATGCCAAGTGGCTGGGAGTGCCATTGCGTGACGTGCTGGACCTTGCCGGCGTACAGGCCGGTGCCGAGCAGCTGGTTGGTCGCTCCGTCGACAGATTCACCGTCGGATTCCCGGTGGAGGCCGCCTTCGATGGCCGGGACGCTCTTGTCGCCGTGGCGATGAACGACGAGCCGCTGCCCATCGAACATGGATTCCCGGCTCGGTTGGTCGTGGCCGGGTTGTATGGATACGTGTCCGCAACCAAGTGGCTCTCCGAGCTCCATCTCACGGAGTGGGACGCGTTCGATGCCTACTGGATCCCCCGCGGCTGGGCCAAGGAAGCGCCGATCAAGACTCAGACCAGAATCGACACGCCTCGCCCCGGCAGGATCGACGAAGGTCCGCGTGCGATCGCCGGTGTCGCCTGGGCTCCCAACCGCGGGATCGAGCGCGTCGAGGTACGCATCGATGGAGGCGCTTGGCAGGAAGCCGAGCTGGCCGCATCACTCGACCGGGACTCGTGGCGGCAGTGGTCGCTGGACTGGAGTCCGACCGCCGGCCGTCACACGATCGAAGCTCG
>JAHEIN010000003.1:47642-64760 GCA_024639335.1 bacterium
GGATCGGTGATGGCGAGATTGAGCCGCCATCCCTCGTCCACTCCGTCGGACCACCAGTGGAACACGAGCTCGGAGAGGACGTCGTAGAAGTCGTCGGGGTCGGGAGGGAATTCCATGTCGGTGAGCACCGACAGCGTCCACCAGGTCTCGAAGCGCCCAGCTGCGGCGCCGCGTCTCCTGCCATGGGCGGCACCCGAAGACGCAGCCCATTCGAGCCAAGCCAGTGCCTGGCCGACGTCCAGTTCGACGGCCCTCGGGTGGGGGACCCCGACTGCACCCAGCGCTTCGGCCAACCCACCGTCCACGACGACGATGTCGGCGCGTCCGCTGGACTGTTCGATCCATGGCTTGACGATCCCGGCGAGCGCCTCGATGCCGGCGTCGGTCTCGATCCGATCGGCTTGGGCGGGCTGAATGGGGGTCATGGGGGTCACGGAAGGCGATGGGAACTCGGCCCGGTCTGCCTTGTACTCGGCGACCGGGTATCGGGGTTCCCAATCAGCGAGCACCACCGGGACCTCCAGCACCCTCGCGTCGATCGACAGCGGGTCGATCGTCTCACCCCGGATGGCTCGTTCATGGGCCACGAACACTCGCTCGGGGCCGGGAGGAAGGTGTGGGTCCAGATCCGCGAATGTGTGGTGCTGGGCCACGACCTCGGTGAGGGGTCCCAGCGTCCACCGCGCCGGTCCCTCGGCGACGACTCGTGCTGCGAGATCGGATGGACCTTCGAGGGCGAGTCGATACCTCACGTTCTCGTCGACTGCCCAGAGCTGCTTCCCCCGGTCGACTGCGGCTTGGCAGTGCAGGCGCAGGTTGAGGAGATCTTCCCACGATCGGGATGCGCAGAATCCGTCGATTGCACGGACGAGCGTGTCGGTGTCGGCGAGGTCGACGGCGTCGAGCACCGCTTTGGGGAGCGTCATCCGGGATCTGGGCCTGTCGCGATCGGCCTGCTCGGGTCGGCAGACCAATCACTCCACGATCCCTCGTACAGCACGCCACCTTCGACGCCGGCGAGCTCCATCGCAAGCAGGTTGTGGCAGGCTGTCACGCCGCTGCCGCAGTAGACGACGGCGCCTTCCATGCCGGTGAATCTGTCGGAGGTCGCCTCGAGGTCGATCTGCTGGCTGCCGTGTGCGAGGTTCTCGGTGAAGGGCAGGTTGATCGCCCCGGGAATGTGTCCCGCCGCCGGATCGATCGGCTCGTGCTCGCCTCGATATCGGTCGGCGGCACGTGCGTCGATCACACGGCCATTCCAGGCTGCCACCGCCGGAGCGTCGACCACTCCGGTCCAGTCGGTGATCGAGGGGAAATGGCCGCGCCGTACCACGGGGACAGCGGTCGTAGTGGGATGTCCGGCCGCCCGCCATGCCACGAGCCCGCCATCGAGGACCTGGACGCGCGCATGTCCGGCGGAACGGAGCATCCACCACATGCGCGCCGCAGTGGCCCCGGCCGAGGCGTCGTAGACGACCACCTGATGGTCCTTGTCGAGCCCGAGACGTCGGAGCGTCTCGGTGAATTCCCGCGGAGTGGGAAGCGGATGTCTCCCCGGACCGGTTTCACGGCTGAGATCGGCCTCCAGATCGACGAATATCGCCCCGGGGATGTGCGCATCGCCGTACTCGGCCCGGCCCGCTCGTGGATCTGCCAGATACCAGCGGACGTCGAAGATCCGCAGGTCGCGCCGGGCGAGGCTGGCCGAGAGCTCATCCGGAGAGATGAGGGCTCGCATGAACCTACTCCCCGAACCAGCGGCTGAAGAGGTTGAACAACACCGAGCCGACGACGCTGAGCACGATCATCGACGTGATCGGGGCGAAGACCCTGGTTCGCTCGTTTTCGATCCTGACGTCACCCGGGAGATTCCCGAACCACGAGAGAAGACCGAGCCTTGCGATGACGCCGAGCAGGATCAGCCCGGCTCCCACGAGGATCAGTGTGTTTCCCACCGGCCGATCACTGGTCTTCATCGTCGACTCGGGTGGAGCGCAGCTCATCACCCAACTGACTCAGGGTCTTGCCGATCGCCGAGAAGAAGGTCGATGTCGCCTCCTTGACCTGCTCCCGAATCTCGGGGTCGCGCATGGACTCGCCGATCGAGTCGACCAGTGATTGAGCGGCTGTCCCGATGGTCGTGAACGCGTCGCGAACCTCGTCCTCGGCCGGCCCGTCGTCACCCACGATCTCCCGGTAGCGGTCGCGAAGCTTCGTGCCGAGCACGGTGAGGTGTTCGGACGCCTGGCGCCAGGCCTCGTCCGACGTGCCCCTGGTGAAGGCATCGTCTCTAGGATCGTTGTCGTGCGTATCCACCTGCTCGATGGTACCTACGAACTGTTCCGCAGCTACTACGGGGTTCCGCCCCGGACGTCGCCGGACGGTCGCGAGGTGGGTGCGATCCGCGGGCTCATCGAGACCACGCTCGCCCTCTTGCGTCAGCCGGACGTCACTCATGTCGCCGTCGCCACCGACACGGTGATCACATCGTTTCGCAACGACATGTTCGACGGATACAAGACGGGCGAGGGAATCGAGGCACAACTGGTTGGCCAGTTCCTCCTGGCCGATCGGATCTTCTCGGCGATGGGTGTCGTGTTGTGGGACATGATCGATTTCGAGGCCGACGATGCCTTGGCCACCGCAGCTGCGCGCTGGTCCGGTGAAGTGGAGCAGGTGGTGATCCTTTCACCGGACAAGGACATGGCACAGTGCGTGGTGGGTGAGCAGGTGGTCACCTATGACCGCCGGAACCAGAAGATGTACGGGTTCGACGACGTCGTGGAGAAGTTCGGCGTGGAACCCCGGTCGATTCCCGACTACCTGGCGCTGGTGGGCGACACCGCCGATGGTGTGCCCGGCCTCCCGGGGTGGGGAGCGAAGTCGTCTTCGACGGTGCTTGCTCGATACGGCCATCTCGAGGAAATCCCGGCAACGGCCGATCAGTGGGACGTGACGGTGCGGGGGGCAGCCAAGTTGGCTGCAACGCTCGTCGAGCGGATGGAGGACGCCATGCTCTACCGCGAACTGACCCGCCTCCGCACCGATGTGCCCCTGGCCGAGACGCTCGGGGACCTGGAATGGCAGGGAGTGCGTCGGGACGAATTCCTGGCCATGTGTGACGAGTTGGGTTTCGAGGGGGAGACCCGGGACCGCCCCCATCGTTGGCAGTGAACGCCCTTCTCAGGCGGGGCCGCGATATCGATAGCGGTAGCGCTCAGTGAACCCTTCCGTCTGGTAGAGCGCGATGGCCGGGAGGTTCACGACCGCCACCTGGAGGTAGACGAGCTCGTCTCGGGTTGCTGCCCAGCCTTTCAGGCGTCTGATCATCGATCTGGCATGGCCGTGACGTCGGTGCTCGGGGTCCACGGTGATGTCGAACAGTCCGGTGAGGCCATGCGTGGAGACGGCCCTCGCTGCGCCGATGATGGCGGCCCCTCTTCCTTCGGTCACGATGACGTGGTCGGCGGTGAGTCGACGGGCGGACGAGGCCGCCTCCTCGAACCGTCCCGGCAACATTGCGCGGGGGCGTAGCCAAGCAAGCCACTCCTCGACCGTGATCGTCGGACCGACATCGGCCGACTGCGCTTCGGAGGTCATGACCAGCGCCTCTCCCGCTTCGGACCAGCCGGTGATGGATGGCTCGATCCAGGTGTCCATCGAGGTGGTTCGAAGACGTGGTTGCAGGCCATGGTCTCTGTAGAGGTCTTGGACGGTCGACAGTCGCTCGGCGGTCTCCGGGCGATCGAGTTGCTCGCCGTGGAGATTGACTGCGTTGATTCTCCGTATGTGGCCCGAAGACAGATGCGCCCGCCAACCACCGATCGCCACCTGGCTCTCGGATGGCACGGCTTGCTCGGCGGCGATCTCGATCGCTGCGTCGTCGATCACGCCCGTTCGAGTGCTTTCATCGCAGCGTGGTGTCCGCACATCCCGTGTGAGCCGCCGCCCGGCGGTGTCGAGGACGATCCGAGGTACACGCCTTCGATTGGGGTCGTGTACGGGTTCGCCTGTGGGAACGGACGGAAGATCAGCTGGCCGGCGCTGTGTGCACCACCCGATATGTCGCCACCGACATAGTTCGGGTTCCGGCGCTCGAGATCTGTCGGCGAGAACACGTGGGTGGCGAGGATCGTCTCGGAGAACCCCGGAGCGAGCTCCTCGATCCGGTTGGTGATGACATCGGTGAAGTCGACCGGTGAGCGGTTCGGTACGTGGGCGTACGCCCAGACGGTGTGCTGGCCGTTGGGGGCCCTGGTGTCGTCGAAGAGCGACTGTTGGCCGACGAGTACGAAGGGATCGGAGGCCACCTCACCGCGATAGGTCCGGGTCTCGGCGCGATCGATGTCTGCGTCCGTCCCGCCGACGTGGACCGTTCCCGCACGGCCGAGTTGAGGATCGGCCCAGGGGATCGGTCGATCGACGGCATAGTCGACCTTGTAGGCCGCGGGCCCATGTCGAAAGCGTCTCGCCCGCCTGAGGTATCCACTCGGGAGTCGGTCTCCGGCCATCTCGGCGAATGCGGTCGGGGTCACATCCAGGATGGTGATGGGCGTGGACGGGACGTCGGAGAGATCCCCGATCATCGTCCCCGTCTCGAAGACGCCACCGAGGCTCCTGACGTATGAGGCCAGGGAGTCGGCGATCGATTGGGACCCGCCCCTTGCGATTGGCCAGCCGAAGACGTGGCCGGTGAGCATCAGGAGCCATCCGAAGGAGGCGGAAAGGGGGTGGGTGAGCGGGAGGAAGGCGTGGGCGGCACAGCCGGCGAACAGGGCTCGTGCTTCCACCTCGTCGAATCGGTGTTTGGTCGTGAAGCTGGAGGACACGATCGAGTTCAGTCCGAACCGCGCAACGGTCAAAGGATGCTTCGGGATCCCGACAAGCGGCCCGAGGATGTGCTCGGCGAGCTGTGGCCAGAGGTCCGCCCATCGCGTCATCAGCCGGTGATACGTGGCGCCGTCCAACCCGAGGCCGGCGGCGGTCGCAGCGATGTCGCGTTCGAGCATGACCGAGCGTCCACGTGAGATTGCGTGTCCGAGAGGCGCATCCGGTTGGATCCACTCGAGGCCGTGCTCGGCGAGAGGAAGCTGAGAGAGAAACGGCGATCCCTTCGCCAGGGGATGAAAGGCCGAGCACACGTCATGGCGAAAGCCGGGACGAGTCAGCTCCTCGGTCCGTGTGCCGCCTCCGAGCGTGTTGGAGCCCTCGATGATGAGGACCTTCCTTCCGGTGCGCGCGAGCGTTGCTGCGGCTGAGAGCCCGTTCGGCCCGGCCCCGACGACGACGGCGTCGAAATCACTCAACGGAGTTCCTCTGCGCCTCCCGCATGCGGTCGATGATGCGGATGTCGGTGTCGCCCGCCATCCTCCGGTTGGCGATCTGGGCCGGCCCGATGAGCCGGAGGCGTTCGGGGAGGAACGGTCGGATCTTGCCGAGGGCGGCGAGGTTGAAATCCAGCCAACGCTGCCGCCATGGTCCCCACTCGACGCCGTAGAGCGCCTTGAGCGGCTCGGGGAGTGTGCCAAACGATGCGAAAGAGATGAACCCCCACATCCATTTGACGCCTCGGGGGACCGGCCCCGACGAGATGATGTCCGCAACATCCTGAGCGACATCGGTGAGCAGCATCACCTCGGAGTGGGTCATCTCATCGACGTACCCCTCCATCTCCCCGTATGTGGCGGGGACGTGGTCGCGAGGCAGGAGAATGAGTTCAGCGGCGATGAGGTTCTCGGTGTGGTAGCGCTGCCGCTCATCCGGCGTCAGCTTGCGAACGGTTCGCTCGAAGAAGTACAGCGACGAGACCTCGAGGGCAGCGTGGACCCACAGCAGCTGATCGTGGTCGAGCGCGTCGTAATAGCCGCCGGTGACAGGGTCGATGCCGTTGACCTTGGTATGGAGTTTGTTGATCTTGTCCGCTGCTTCTTGCGCCTCGGACTTCGACCCGAACGTGACGGTCGATTGCAGCATCAGAGTCCGGATGAGCCGTGCCCACGGGTCGCGCGAGTACATCGAGGTCTGGCGGGCGCCGGCGGCGATGAGTGGATGGGCGGCGTGCATCAAGAGTGCGCGGGCACCGCCGAACAGCACGGTCAGCTCACGGTTGACCTCCCAGGTGATGCTGTCTGGTCCGAAGTACCCGGGGTCGCTCATCGCAGTGAGAATACGAGCGCCGACGCGCTTTGCAATCTCGAGGTGAACGGCCCTCGACGACTCGACGAGACGTGGATTCCATCAGGCCGGCGCCCTCAGGCCAAAGGTCGAGGCTCGTATCGACGTTGGGAGTTCGCGGCCCGGCTCAGTCGTCGAGCGGGTCTTCCATCACGATGTCCCAGCGATCGAGACAGTCCTCGCAGCGGTAGGCGAGGACGTCACCGACCTCGACCTCACCGTCTTCGGGGAGAAACGAGATCAACGTCGCCTTGCCCCCGCATTCGACACATACGATCTCCTGTGGTGGGATCATGCCGCCTCCTCGTTCCGATCATACGGCGCGGGCGGGCTCCAGGTCGGGCTGGGATGGCTCCGAGGTCGCTCTCCCCGTCCGGAAGACTGCGACGCCGATGAGGCCGGCGAGGATCGAGCCGGCGAAGATGCCGACCTTCGCCTGGTCGGCGATCACCTGGTCGGTGAAGGCGAGCGCAGTGATGAACAACGCCACGGTGAAGCCGATGCCGGCAACGCTGGCAACGCCGATGATGTGGCGCCAATTCGATCCGGCGGGAAGCCGGCCCAGGCCCGATCGCACGGCAACCCATGTGAAGGCCGAGATGCCGACGGTCTTGCCCACCACCAGGCCCATGGCGACGCCGAGTGCCACCGGCGACGTGAGTGCGTCGCCTATCGACCCCTCGAAGCGAACGCCGGCGTTGGCGAGGGCGAACAGCGGCACGATAAGGAATGAGCTCCAATTGACGAGGCGCCGCTCCGCTCGGGCGAGCGGGCCGACCGACTCTCGGGCGATCTCCGACAGCATGAGCGAATCGAAGTCTGCGAGCTCGTTCTCGTGGATGTCGTCGGTGTCCTCGGGGTACTGGTCGATGATCGTCTGGGTACGTGCCTTGAGTTCGAGATTCGAATACATCGGTCGTACAGGTGTGAGGAAAGCAAGCGCGACACCCGCCAGGGTTGCATGCACCCCGGATTCGAGAAAGAAGTACCAGATGACGAGGGCGGCAGGCACGTAGAAGATGTGGGTTCTGATTCCGACCCTCGAAGCCAGCCAGATCGCCGCGAGTCCGACGAACGCCATTGCCAGGTAGCCCAACGCCAGATCGTCGGTGAAGAACACTGCGATGACCAGGATCCCGCCCAGGTCGTCGACGATCGCGAGTGCCAGCAGGAACAGCTTGATGCTCGCCGGGACCATTCGACCCAGGAGCGCCAGGACCCCGACCGAAAAGGCGATGTCGGTGGCCATCGGTATCGCCCATCCTCCGGTCGCCTCGCCACCCTGGGGGAACACGAACGCGAGGTAGACGAGAGCAGGGACGACCATGCCGCCGAGTGCGGCGATCACAGGCACTGATGCCGCTTTCGGGTCTCGCAGCTCGCCCAACACCAGTTCACGCTTGATCTCGAGGCCCACCACGAAGAAGAAGATGACCATCAGGCCATCGTTGATGAGGTGTTCCACCGACTCGTCGAAATGGAACGATCCGAGCTCGATCGACAGGTGAGTCTCGAGGATCTCGAAGTAGGTGTCGCCCAGGGCCGAGTTCGCCCAGATCACAGCGATCACGGCTGCGATCAGCATGATGACGCCCGAGCCGGCTTCCGCCCGCATGAAGGCAGCCACCGGCGCAACGAAGCGCCGCGGCACATACCGGTCGGAATGCATCCACGTCTTGTGGAGCCGTTCGCTGCGCTGTTGCATGTCTGATCGCTCTCCTGAGACTGGTTGTCAGCCGAGACTGCGTCCTACGGACTTCAGCGCGACACACGCCTGTGTGACACGTCCGGCCATGCTCGTCTCGGCCTTCTTCATGTAGGACCGAGGGTCGTAGACCTTCTTGTCGCCTACTTCGCCGTCGACTTTAAGCACGCCCGAATAGTTTACGAGCATGTGATCGGCGATCGGGCGGCTGAACGCGTACTGACAGTCGGTGTCGATGTTCATCTTCACGACCCCATAGCCCAGCGTCTCATGCACTTCTTCGAGGGTCGATCCGCTGCCGCCGTGGAAGACGAGCAAGTGACGGAAACCATCGAATCGCTCTTCGGTCGCCACCTGACCATCGCGCAGGATGGTCGGGCGCAGTTGGACCGAGCCGGGCTTGTACACGCCGTGAACATTACCGAACACGGCAGCGAGCAGGTACGTGCCGCGGTCTCCGGTGCCCAAGACTTCGGCGGTCCGCATCATGTCTTCCGGGGAGGTGTACAGCTTCTCACGGTCGATGTCTTCGTTGTCCATGGCGTCTTCCACGCCACCGACGATTCCGATCTCCAGTTCGAGGATGATGTCCAGCTCGGAGCATTCGCTCAGCAGATCGGAGGCGAGTGCGAGGTTCTCTTCCAGCGGGAGCTCGGAAGCATCCAGCATGTGGCTCTGGAAGAGGGGACGACCGGTCTCGGAGTGGTGGGCGCGCGATACGTCGAGGAGGGGTCGGATGTAGGAGTCCACCTTCGGCGGCTGACAGTGGTCGGTGTGGAGGGCGACGTTGACCGGGTACCGCTCGGCGACGACATGGGCGAACTGCGCGAGTGCGGTCGCTCCCAGTGGCATGTCTTTGTTCGCCAGGCCGGACAGGAACTCTGCTCCGCCCGTCGAGATCTGAACGATGCCGTCGGACTCGGCTTCGGCGAAGCCCTTGAGCGCGGCATTCAGCGTCTCCGACGACGTGACGTTGATCGCCGGATAGGCGTAGCCGCCGGCGGTTGCGGCGTCGAGCATGGCTCGGTACGTCTCCGGTGTGACGATTGGCATGATGCTCCGTTGGTCGGCTGTCGATTTCGAAGCTAGTGGGTTGTCGACGTGCTGTCCGATTGGCGGTCGGATAGCTTCGTGTCCAAGATGGAGGAACGCCCCACGTCCGAGATCGCAGATCGGCCTACGGTCCGCCAGGCAGGTCGGGTGAGACGCGCCGTGTACCTGGTCCTCGGGATCCTCTTCCTCGGGCTCGCCCTCGTCGGGATCGTTGTGCCCGGTCTCCCCACCACGATCAATGCGATCATCGCCGGCTTCTTCTTCGCCCGGTCATCGGATCGGTTCGACAACTGGCTGACGAGCCATCCGGTTCTCGGTCCACCCGTGCTCGACCATCGCAACGGCATCGGATTCACCGTTCGGGCCAAGACGATCGCCGTGACCGCCATCACCGTCTCGATCGCAGCGTCGTCGTGGATCATTGCATCGTCCGATGCTCCCGGCTTCGTGCTGGCGATCATGGCCGTCGCCTGGGTGTATGCGGTCTGGTACGTGTTGCATCAACCGACCAAGCCGAACGCCTGACGGATCGCTCTGCGGGTCGTGATCATGTCACGCACGCCGCCCGGTCTGCGTTCTCGGGTCAGTGATCGCTGGGCCGAGCCGTGGTCTCGATCAGTGCGGTGGCCCAGGTCGTCACCAGCGCCGCCACATGGCGACTGACGTTCGTCGACAAGGCGTCGAAGCCATGTTGGGCGCCAAGCACGCGCACGAACTCGACATCTGCGTCTGCTTCGTCGAGAGCCTGGACGAACATCTCGGCTTCGGCGATCGGGACCAACGAGTCGTGGGTTCCATGGATCACCAGAAACGGCGGCGCGTCCGCGTGAACCTGATCGAGCGGTGAGACGATGTGGAATTCGTCTGGCTTGTCGACGTACGAGCCCCTCATGACGTCCCGGTCGACGTACGGCCAGTCGGGTCGAGTGCGGTTCCGGTTCGCCATGTCGTAGATGCCGTACATCGGTACGCAGGCCAGCACGTCTGGGTCGGGGCCAGCGCCGCCGAGTGCCTTCGACGAGGTGAGCGTTGCGAGCGCGGCGAGATGGCCGCCGGCGGAGCTACCGGACAGCACGATCCGGTGGGGGTCGACCCCGTAGTCGTTGGAGCGGTCCACCAGGTACCCGATTGCTTGCTTGATCGCCAGGACCTGGTCGCAGATGGTCGCCTCGGGTGCAAGGGGATAGCGCAGCGCTGCCACGGCCCAGCCCGCCCGCGCGAGCGTGTGATACATCCTGCGTGCTTGTTTCTGAGGGCCGCCACCGGTCCATCCGCCCCCGTGGACGTAGACGAACAGCGGCTGCGATTCGGGTCCGCTCCGAGCGCGGATCAGGTCGAGAGTGTTCGACTCGTCATAGGGAATCCGATCGATCTGCTCCAGGTCCTCGGGTGTTGGTATGGGTCGACCGGTCAGCCAGGTCGGGAGCACCTCGGGGAAGACGGACGTCTGGATGAGAGGTCTCAGCCTTCGCGTCGACTGGAGGTCGCGTGTGATGATCAAGAGCAGGCCGACGGCCGACAGGATCAGCATCCACAATCCCAGCCTTCCCATCGCAAGGCGCGTGCCTCCGGTGAGTGTGAGCGCGGCGCCGATCGCCACTCGAGTCAGCAGCCAGAAGGGTGCCAGCGCACTGGTGAGCATGGCCGGGAGCCACAGGGGTGGCAGCAGCGCCCCGGGGCGGCGTAGGCGCCGAAGGGCATTGATCGTGAGCAGGAGTGCCACGAATCCATAGGTGAAGAGCAGGGGAGGTGCCATGCGTGACTCTCATCATCGGTCGTTGGGTGGCCGACCGGAGCGATCGTAGGGGCGGTGGTCCGCTTTGACATCTCCGCCCGGAAGAGATCGACGTTGCGACGACCCCTCGACATCTCGTGCCGCTCCCGTTGGGTCTGGACGAGATCGACGCCCTCGGAAGATCCGAGGGCGTCGACTGGACGAGCAGAGTCGGAGTCAGGCCTTGGCTGCCTGGACTTCCAGCTCGATGTCGATGTCCTTTCCCACGAGCCAGCCGCCGGCTTCCAGGGCCTGGTTCCAGGTCAGCCCGAATTCCTCGCGATTGATCCTGGTCTCGCCAGAGAAGATCGCTTTCTCGTTGCCCCAAGGATCGCTCATGATCCCGCCGTAGGTCATCGAGAGTGTGACGGGCTTGGTGACTTCCTTGATCGTGAGGTCGCCGACCACTTCGAATTGGCGGCCGGTCCCGGCGATCGAGGTGGTCTGGAAGGTGATCTGTGGGTAGCTCTCGACCTCGAGGAAGTCGCCACTGCGAAGGTGGTTGTCGCGGTCTTCTGCTCCGGTGTCGATCGAAGCTGCTTCGATCGTGACGCCGGCCGACGTGGACTCGGCTTCTTCGCCCTGCTGGATGGTGCCGGAGAAGCTCTTGAAGCTTCCTCGGACCTTTGCAGCCATGAGGTGCTTCACGGTGAAGCTGATGGACGTGTGTGCTGGGTCGAAGTTCCAGAGGCCGGTCAGCGGCTTCGTCAGTGTTTCTGCCATTGGTGCTCCTTGTGCTGAGGTTGTGTCTCAAGCGGATCTTTGAGTGCTCAACTAATATAGATGACAATTACTTGAGTTGTCAACCTCTGATTGATAAGATCATTTCCATGGCCTCTGCTCGCAGCGAGTTTCGCGAAACCGAGCTCGAGACCTGCAACGACGTGCGCATCCACACCTTCGGGGTGCTGCTGGAGGCGATGGCCCAACTCAACCGGGCATTCGACCGGTCACTCAACGAACGGGCAGGCATCAACCAGAGCCAGTTCGAGGGGCTCTTGCGCCTGGCGCGATCCGGTGGTCAGTTGTCGATGAGCGAGCTCGCCGACCAGATCGCGCTCACCTCGGGCGGCGCCACGAGGCTGGTCGCCCGGCTGGTCGATGCCGGGCATGCCGAGCGGCGGGCCTGCGACACCGACCGCCGCGTTCAGTACGTCGCGATCACCGATGAGGGAAGTCGAGCTCTCACTCGAGCACTCGAGGTGCACCTCGCCGACCTCGACGAGCTCTTCACCGGGAAGATGTCGGAAGCAGAACGCGAGACGATCGTCAGGGTGATGGAGAGAATCCGACAGTCCCCGCCTCACTCGTAGGCGATCGCCTCGAGCACGTTCAATCGCGATGCCCGCTGCGCTGGATAGATCGCAGCCACGACACCGGCCACCATCGCCAGTGCGACGGCGATGACAACCTGGACGATCGGGAGCCGGAATACGATCTGGTCCGTGTCCAGCGCCTCGACCAGGGCTCTCGCCAAGACGATCCCCACCGCCGAGCCGAGCAGCGCGCCGTAGACGGCGATGATCACCGACTCCCATGTCACCATCCGCCTTATCTGTCTCCGGGTCGCCCCGACCGCGCGGAGCAGGCCGATCTCCCTGGTCCGCTCGATCACCGAGAGGAGCAGCGTGTTCACGATTCCCACGAAGGCGATCACGAGCGCCAACGCGAGCAGCGCATAGACCAGTCCGACGAACCCCCGGATCCCTGTGATCGCCTGGTCGGCGAACTCGGATTGATCCAGGCTCGTCGCCCCGGGGAAGTCGTCGAGCACGGTTTCGACCGCCTCCCGAGCTGCTGATGTGTCAAAGCTCCTGTCGAACCTCACGAACAGTGACTGATCGAAATCTTCGACGAAGTTCTGCTTGTAACTCTCGAGGTCGAGATAGAAGTCACCGGCCGGACCGGCCTCTTCATAGATGGCGGCCACGATCAGCCTCTGCTCTCCGGTCCGGGCGAACTCGACGTCGAGAGAGTCGGCGATCCGCACATCGAGATCGCCGGCGGCGTCTTCGGAGATGGCGATCTCATCGATTCCCACAGTAGACAGGTCACCCTCGATCACCTCGATGTCGATTGCTTCCGTCAACTTCGAGAGCTCCGCAGCAGAGATGAACTCGACGTCACCCTCCACCAACATCGGGCCCTGACGTGTCCGCGTCACCAACTCGATCTCAGGGAGGGCTTCGATCTCATCTGCGATCAGCGGCGACAGCCCGGCGCCACCGAATCCGATCGGCTGGACCACGAGATCTGTCTTGAAGGTGTCCTCGATCAGCTGGTTGGTTGTCGCCTCCAGGCTCGAAGCCAAGATCGTGACGAAGACCATCAACGCAACGCCGATCATCAGTGCTGCAGACGTGACCGCCGTTCTCCCCGGATTCCGCACGGCGTTCTCCGTTGCAAGGCGGCCGACGGCGCCGAAGGCCACCCGGATCGGGGCGCCGAGGGTCCGGCCCAGCGGTCGCGCAAAAGCGGCTGAAAGGACGGCGAGGCCGATGAAGAGGAGCGCGGCCCCGACTCCGACGAAGGCGGCACGTGGGATCTGGTCCGGTGGATCGAGGAACAATCCGGCGGCAATCACGCCGGCGCCGAGCGTCGAGACGATGGTTCCGACAGTCGACACGATTCGGAACAATCGCTCACTCGGGCGAGCCATGACTTGCCTGAGCGCTGCGATGGGTGGCACGGCGCTGGCTCGATAGGCAGGAACGAGGGCGGAGAACAGGGTCACGAGGATGCCGGACGCCATCGAGATGAGGACTGTGCGGGTCTGGATCTGGGGTGTGGTCGCCGGGATCTCTCCGCCGAAACGGCTGAAGGCCGCTCGGATTCCGATGGCGAGGACCACTCCGAACACGACCCCGAAGATCGATCCGATCACGCTCACGATCACCGATTCGGCGAGCACCATCCTCCGCACCTGGCGCTTGGTCGCCCCGATCGCACGCATCAAGGCGAGTTCCTGTGTCCGCTGGACAACGATCACCTGGAAGGTGTTGAAGATCAGGAAACCGCCGACGAACAGAGACACGTATCCGAAAGCCAGGAGGAACGTGTTCACGAAGTCCAGGGCCTCTTTGAAACCCGAGAGCTGTTGCTCGGCAGCAGTGGCCGCATCGACGACGGAGGTGTTTTCAGGAGCGATCGCCTCGACCGCTGCCACC
The DNA here is from genome assembly GCA_024639335.1 of bacterium. Lineage (GTDB taxonomy): Bacteria > Actinomycetota > Acidimicrobiia > Spongiisociales > ZC4RG35 > JAHEDH01. The sequence goes on from JAHEIN010000003.1 coordinate 61,516, forward strand.
AGCGCCTCGGGGGAGATGTCGCCGGCGCCGACCACAGAGATGGTGTCGACGTTCCCTTCAGCATCGAACAGCCTCTGTGCGGTCTCGTAGGTGATGGCGACGAAAGTGGCTCCACCGAAGTTCGACGATCCCCCGAGACCGATCGTGCCGACGACCCGGAATCGCTCAGGGGTACCGAGGGCGATGACGCCGACCTCGTCTCCGATCTCGATCTCGAGCCGTCGGGCGCTCGAGCTGTCGATCACCAGGTCTCTGTCGTTCGTTGGCGCAGCACCCTCGCGAACGGTCAGCGGACTGGCGGCGTCGGACCAGGAGGTTCCGATGGTGGGCGGCCCGAAGCCGCCCAGGGCTTCCCCGTTGGGATCGATGAGTGTGACCAGCCCTGCCACGGTCCCCACGGCCACCTCGACCTCCTCGAGTGTCGTGATGTCGTCGACGAGGCTCTCGGGGAGCCGCTCGGGGAACGTGAACGATGCCAGTTCGTCGTTCACGTCGCTCGTCACCTGGGCGTCGATCCCTGCGAAGGACTCCGAGAAGAGATCGGAGAACACACGGTCGAGTGTGTCCGTGAAGACGTAGCTCCCGGCGATGAGGCCGGTGCCGAGCATGATCGCCAGCACCGTGAGCGCCAGTCTCAGTTTGTGACCGAGGAGACCCTTGAGGGTGGCGCGAAGCATCAGACCTCGAGTGTCTTGATCCTGTCGAAGACCGCTTCGGGAGTGGGACCCGGCATGTCGTCGACTATCTGCCCGTCTTCGAGGAAGACGGCCCGATCGGAGTATCCGGCGGCGAGCGGATCGTGCGTCACCATCACGATGGTCTGGTGGAACTCATCAACGGCCAGGCGGAGGAAATCGAGGAGTTGTGCTCCCGACTTCGAGTCGAGGTTCCCGGAGGGCTCATCGGCGAAGATGACGTCCGGACGCGAGGCGAGAGCCCGGGCCACTGCCACTCGTTGTTGCTGGCCTCCGGAGAGTTCCGACGGTCGGTGGCCGAGTCGGTCGCCGATCTCGAGCACATCGATGACGCGATCGAACCACTGGGGATCGACGCTGCTGCCGGCGATGTCGAGCGGCAGTGTGATGTTCTCTCTGGCCGAGAGGGTCGGCACCAGATTGAACGCCTGAAACACGAATCCGACCCGGGTGCGCCGGAGGAGCGTGAGCTCACGGTCGTTCAGCAGTCCGAGGTCCTGGTCTCCGATGCACACCTTCCCCGAAGTCAGATCATCGAGGCCGGCGATGCAGTGGAGGAGGGTCGACTTGCCCGAACCGGACGGTCCCATGATGGCCGAGAATCGGCCCTGTTCGAACGAGACCGTGACGCCATCGAGCGCTCGTACTTCGGTCGGGCCGGAGCCGTAGACCTTCGTGGCCTGCTCGGCCCGTATCGCAGGGATCATCTGGAGCAGGCTACCGATGCCCCGGGTTTAGAGATCCGCCCCCTCGAAGCCCAGTTGGCGCCATGCCTCGTAGACCACGACTGCGACCGAATTGGACAGGTTGAGCGAACGCACGCCGGGTCTCATGGGGATCGTGAGCAGCTCGTCCACCCAGTCGGCATTCATCACAGTCTGATCGAGTCCCACCGACTCTCGTCCGAACAGGAGGGCGTCACCCGGTCGGTACTCCGCCTCGTGATACGGCACGTTCCCGGACTTGGCGAGAGCGAACACCCTGCCCCGATGAGACGAGCGCCAGGCGTCGAGATCGGGGTGAACGGTCGTCGACGCCCGCTCGCGATAGTCCATCCCTGCGCGCCGAAGTCGGGCGTCGTCGAGTTCGAACCCCAACGGTTCGATCAGGTGGAGACTCGCACCGGTGTTCGCAGCCAACCGCATGGCGTTGCCCGTATTCGGCGGAATCTCCGGCTGCACGAGAACCAGGTGAAACATTCAGCGAGTCCTGCTCGGGGCGTGCTCGGAGGATGTGTATTGGTGTTCACAGTTCACAGTTCGGTTGGCCGGCTCACTCGGGGATCGAAGGCCACATCCAGCGTCACTCCTTCGCTGCGCTTGCCGGATCGCTCCACGACGACTGTCGACTGTCGACGATGAACTGTCAACTGTCATCTCCTAGAACAGTCGGAGCTCGCGGGATTCGATCTCGCGGAGGCCGTCGTAGTCGATCTCGATGTACGCGAGCCCGCGGGCATCGGCGAGCGTCTTGGCCTGCGGCTTGATGATCTGGGCGGCGAACACGCCGCGGACGGGTGCCAGCCGGGGGTCGTTGTCGAGACGCTCGACGTACCGGGCGAGTTGCTCGACACCATCGATCTCGCCCCGCCGTTTGATCTCGATGGCGACCGTCTCGCCTCCCGCGCTCTGACACAGCAGGTCCACCGGCCCGATGTCGGTCTGGTACTCCCGCCGGATCAGTTCGAGCCCCTCTTCGAGCACCCACGGCCTGGCGGCGAGCAATTCCTGGAGGTGTGATTCGACCCCATCCTTGATCAGGCCCGGGTCGTCGCCGAGTTCGTGGGCGGTGTCGGAGATGACCTCATGCAGCGTGATGGTGAGCTTCTCGCCCTTCGGGTTCACGACCACCCACTCGGATTCGGTCTCGATCACCGAGTTGGGCGCGTTCATCCAGTTGAGGGGCTTGTAGGCGCCACCATCGCTGTGGATCGCGACACACCCATCGGCCTTGACCATCAGGAGACGCTGGGCGCGCGGCAGGTGTGCAGTCAATCGGCCCTCGTAGTCCACCGTGCAGTCTGCGATGACGAGCCTCACCGCACTCCGATCTTCCCAAGCGCCAGCACCTGGGCGAGTACCGCCTTCTCCAGATCATCGAGATCCTGACTCTCGTTCGGTGCGTGCACCGCCGAGGTCGGGTCGCCGGCACCGGTGAGCAGAATCGCTGACTCTGGGTACCGCGTCGAGAAGTCGGCGACGAACGGGATCGAGCCGCCGACCCCCATCTCGACGACGTCGGTCTCCCACACCTGCTCCATCGAAGCGCGGAAGGCGTCGACGGCCGGCCCGTGCAGCGGGAGTTGGAACGCCTCACCCGATTCGACGCCGGTGATCGTCACCTCTGCGCCCCACGGGATGTTGGCGATGAGGTGATCCCTCAGGGCGTTCATCGCGTCGTTGGGATCCTGCCCAGGGGCGATTCGCATGCTGACCTTTGCGCGAGCCACGGGCACGAGTTGGTTGATGGCTTCCGCCAAGGGCGGGGCATCGATTGCGAGGACGGCGATGGCAGGCTTGGTCCACGTGCGACCGGTGAGGCTGCCCGTCC
>JAHEIN010000172.1 GCA_024639335.1 bacterium
TTGTAGGTGTACTGCGAGAGGGCCTCAGGGTCGGTCCAAACCGAGAAGTTGATGATGACTCGGTCATCGTTGTACGGCCTCAGCGCCGTCGAGTCTCCTTCGTCGGTCTGATGCCGCCAGACGAAACCGGGAGAGTCTTCCGCCAGCCGGTTGATCGGCTCGAGAGCGTCGACGAAATCGGTGATGGAGGGATCGTCGAGTGGAGCGAGCAGCCGAGCGATGTTGTATTGGGCGAGGTGGTATCTCACGTCAGCGATCGGTAGAGATCGAGGTACTCGTCGGCTCGCTCTCCCCAGGAGAAGCTGCCCGCCATCGCGCGCTGCACCAACTCGTTCCACGCGGCCGGGCGGGTGTGTAGGTCGAGCGCCCGACCGAGCGCAGTCCCGAGCGCATCCTCGGAGAACTCGTCGAACACGAACCCGTTCCCGTCCGGGAGCGACGCGTCGATCACGGTGTCCGCCAGACCACCCACACGGCGAACCACCGGCGCCGTCCCATAGACCAGGCTGTACATCTGGTTGAGACCGCACGGCTCGTAGAGCGACGGCATGAGGAAGATGTCCGAACCGGCCTCGATGAGATGGGCGAGGTCGTTGTTGTAGCCGGGATAGAAGCCGACCTTGTCGGGGAAATCGGTCGCGAGCTTCTCGAACATCTCCTCGTACCGCTCCTCGCCCGACCCGAGCACCGCCACGCGGAGGTCCCAGGTGTGGAGGAAGTGGCGGAGCGGTGCCTCCATGATCTCGATCCCCTTCTGGTAGGCCAGCCGAGTGATGATCCCGACAACCGGCGGACCCGGTGCGGGGTCGAGACGGAAGCCCTCGAGGAGAGTCGTCCGGCATTCCTGTTTTCCGGTCAAGTCGACGGAGTCGTAGTTGGCCGGGATGATCGTGTCGATCTTCGGGTCCCACTCGTCGACGTCGATGCCGTTGAGAATCCCCGTGACGACGGAGGAGCGTTGCGCCAGCAGCCAATCGAGGCCTGCGCCGCCCTCCGGGGTCTTGATCTCCTCGGCGTAGGTCGGGGAGACGGTCGTGATGGCGTCGGCAGCGAGCAGGCCGGTTTCGAGGAACCCGATGTAGCCGTCGTCCAGGTGGTCCTGATGGAGTCGGTCCTCGAGGCCCTCCAGCCCGAGCCTGCCGACCGCCAGCGACCCGAAGTGTCCTTGGTATCCGAGATTGTGAATCGTCATGACGGTGCGGGTCTTTGCCAGCATCGGGTCATCGCGGCGTCCTTCGATGAGGAGGGGGATCAGTCCGGTCTGCCAGTCGTTGCAATGGGCGATGTGTGGCTGCCAGCCCAAGGTGGAAGGCATCTGCAGACTCGCATGCGCCAGCGCCGCCCAACGGATCGCCTCGTCTTCGCCGTGGCCATAGAGGTAGTCGCGGTCGTAGAGCTGGGGGATGTCGATGAGGATGGTGCGGCTGGGGTCGTGAGCGAAGGCGCTCCATACCCCGCTGTTCGGGCCGAACGAGAGCTCGACGTCGGTCAGCTCCGAGATCGGCCGGAGGTTGGCGCGACTCACGCTCCGATACAGCGGCATCACCGTCACAACGTCCTCCCCCTTTGCCCGGAGGGCTGCGGGGAGAGCTGAAGCGACATCGGCGAGCCCGCCGGTCTTGGCGAAGGGGTGAACCTCGGAGGAGACGAACAGGACTCTCATCGGTATTGCGCCAAGAATTCGGAAATCTCGTCCAGCTTCTCGATCACCTGTTCCGGTTCATCCGACTCGAGCGAGAACACGGCCTCGGAGAATCCCATGTCGAATAGGGCGTCGACGCGTCCGTTCTCGGTTCTCGTCCCGTAGTTGATCAGTTGGAAGCCGGCAGGGTCGCGGCCGGCGTCGGCCAAAGCCTGTCGGACCTCGTCGACCTTCGGGCCCAGCTCATGGCGTCCGAGTGGGATCCAGCCGTCACAGAACTCCACCATGTGCGCGATCGTCTTCGGTCCTGCTCCGGCTCCCATGATCACCGGTGGATGCGGTTGCTGGACGGGCTTCGGCCACGCCCACGACGGTTCGAGGCTGATCAGTTCGCCCTCGAACGAGGCAATGTCGTCGCTCCACAACGATTTCATCATCAGCATCTTCTCACGCGTCAGCTCACGCCGCTGTGAGTAGTCCGTGCCGTGGCTCGCCATCTCCTCGACGTTCCACCCGTAGCCGATCCCGAACTGGAGCCGCCCGTTCGAGAGCACGTCGACGGTGGCCGCCTGCTTGGCAGTCCAGATCGGGTCGCGCTGGGCGATGAGGCTGATCCCGCTCCCGAGCCTGATCGTCGACGTGACCATCGCGCAGACAGCCAGAGCAGTGAACTGCTCATGGGTGCGCCAGTACTTCTCGGGGAGCGGGCGTGCATCAGCGACGCCACCGGCCGGTGTCGCCCGAGAGGTCGGGATGTGGCTGTGCTCGGCGAACCACAAAGAGTGGAAGCCCCGTTCCTCCACAGCTCGCGCCAGTTCGACCGGCTGGAGGGTCGTGTCGGTTGGAAAGAAGTCGATGCCGAAGTCCATACATCGACTGTATCGGCTCGCCCCCTGCCGACGCAGAGCCCGGTCGTCGATTCCCGGATTTGTGAAAACTCCGGACCCGGCGATCCTTGGAGTGTGAAGCAGAGAATCATCGTCGAGATCGAGCGAACTGGCCCGCTGCCCTTCGAGCGGTTCATGGAGCTGTCCCTCTACGACCCGGATGCCGGATTCTTCGGCTCGGGCACGCTCAAATCGGTCAAGGCCGGGGACTTTCTCACCTCACCGGAGGTGAGTGCGATGTTCGGTGAGGCGATCGGGCGGCTCGTGAAATCCGAGATCGAGCGGATCGGCGAGCCGTTCCGCTTCGTCGAAGTCGCAGCCGGATCGGGTTCGCTGTTGCGGCCGATGCTGGCATCACTGGACCGAGACCTCGACGTGTGGGCCGTCGAAGTCTCGCCTTCCGCCCGGGCCGCCCTCGCAGAGATCGTCCTGTCCAGCCAGGTCCTCGAGACACTCGATGGGATCCCCGCACCGTTTCGAGGGCTCGTGGTCGCCAATGAGCTGATCGACAACCTGCCGATGGCGATCGCCCAACGGGTCGAGGGGGAGTGGCGGGAGCGATGGGTCGGCGCCGACCGGGGTGAGCTGGCTCTCATCGACGCCGACCCGCGGCCCGAGGTCTCCGACTGGCTCGAGCGGTTCGCCGGGCCCGTCCCCGATGGCGGAATGGTCGAAGTGCAGATCCGGGCGGCGGAGTGGCTTCGGCAGGCCATGTCGATGGTCGAGTCCGGTTCGATCGTGCTGTTCGACTATGGCGACACCGCCGAGAACCTGCTGCCCCGTCGCCAGGACGGCACGCTGCGCACCTACCGAGCCCATCACCTCGGCCCGCACCCACTCGACGAACCGGGAGCAACCGACATCACCGCCGACGTCAACTTCACTGCGCTCGAGGCCGTGGTGGTAGAAGCCGGCTGGGAAGCGAAGATCTGGCGTCAGGACGACTTCCTCGCCGAGCTCGGCGTTCGCGAGCGGATCTCCGAGATGCGCCACCGAGAGCTGGAGCTGGCCCGTTCGGGCGATGAGATGGAACGCTTGAAGGTACGGACCCTTCGCAGCGAAGCCGAGACGTTGATCCACCCTCGCGGCCTCGGAGACTTCCGCGTCCTGGTCGCCAGGCGCTGACGTCGAGCTCCATCCACCCCGCCCGGCAACTACGGACCACGTGCGGAGCCCGCTGGGGGTCGGCGATCACTCGGCCGCCACGTCCTTCGCACAGCATAGAACCACTGCCCTCGCCTCTCGAGAAGTCGGTGTCGTTCTGGTTGATTCGACGAATCTCCACGCGCTCGTCTGTCCTTCTCGCACGCCCTTCGAGCACCAGCCGGCCAGGTCAGATATCACACGCAACGGGGTACGATTCACACCATGAACAACATCAAGACAGCCGCTCTTCTCGCCTTCATGACGATGCTGCTGGTTCTCGCCGCGCAGAGCCTGGGCAACTTCAGCCTCGGCGGGATCCTCTTCTTCGCTGCGATATTCAATCTCGGGATGTACTTCTTCTCCGACAAACTGGCGATCGCCGCCTCCAGGGCCAAACCCGTCACCGAGGCAGAGCTTCCGCAGGTCTACAACACGATGCGCCGGCTCACCCAGCAGGCCGGCATGCCGATGCCACGTATCTACCTGATCGATTCGCCCCAACCCAACGCGTTCGCCACCGGGCGAAACCCCAAGAACGCAGCAGTGGCGGTCACGTCCGGGATCATGAGCATGCTCACGGAGCCAGAGCTCGAGGGTGTGCTGGCACACGAGCTCGCTCACGTGAGAAACAGGGACATCCTCATCAGTTCGATCGCAGCCATGCTGGCGGCGGCGCTCACGATCATGTCGCGCATCTTCCTCTTCGGTGGCGGCCGTGACCGCGAGAACCCGCTCGGCGCGCTCGGTGCGATCATCTCGCTCATCGTTGCTCCCATCGCCGCGATGCTGATCCGCTTCGCCATTTCTCGAACCCGTGAGTTCCAGGCCGACCGGTCGGGTGCCCAGCTCACTGGACAGCCGCTCAATCTGGCTTCGGCGCTCGAGAAGATCTCGGTTGGGACATCCCGTGTGCCGATGAGGGTCAACAGCGCAGTGGCGCCGCTCTACATCGACAACCCTCTCAAGGCTCTCGGCGGCCGGGCGACTTTCGGTCGGCTGTTCTCGACCCATCCCCCGACCGAAGAGCGGGTCCGGGAACTCGAGGAGATGGCGTATCGCGTCTGATGCTCCGCCGGCGTCGCCACGACACAGGTGATCAGTGTCGGCGCCGACGTGGCGATCTCCGTTGCCGGTCTCGTGGCCGTCGTAGCCGTGGGCTGGGGTGCAAACCTCAGCGTACGCTCCGCCACGAACGGACCGGAGTGGGCGCTCCAGCATCTGTCCGGCCTCCGCAGGCTGTGGCCGGGTCTCATCGTTCTTGGAGTTCTCTCGTTGGCGGTGTTCTCGCCGATCTGGCTGGGGCTGGCCCTCATCTACATCGTGGCGACCGTGTGGTTCCTGTCGGCCTCGCTGCTACGTAACCTCCACCGCATCCAGAACCTCGATGGCTTCGTCGACATCGGTGTCGAACGGAGAACACAGATCGTCGCGAAGGCACGCCGCTATCTCATCGCCGGTGGCGTCCTCATGGGGGTGCTCGGAGCGATCGCAGTCGGATTCGGCGCCATCGGCTGGATCGCGATCCTGATGGGCCTCGTGCTGGTTGGAACGGCGCTCCTGCTGGACGTTCCAGACGGCTGATCCACCCCGTCGTTTCGCTTTGTGCGGCTCTCGGCGCATATGTATAGTTCCGAAGCCCCCGGAGGTTTCCGGGCTGGCCGGGATGCCCGAGCGGCCAAAGGGAGCAGACTGTAAATCTGCCGGCGTATGCCTTCGGAGGTTCAAATCCTTCTCCCGGCACGATGTGTCCCCTTGCGGTGACACGACCAACAGGCCTCCTTAGCTCAGGGGTAGAGCACTTCCATGGTAAGGAAGGGGTCCGGGGTTCAAATCCCCGAGGAGGCTCTGAGCGACCAGAATGGTCGCTCTGCGGCGGCGTAGCTCAGTCGGTAAGAGCGCTCGACTCATAATCGAGAGGTCGGCAGTTCAAGTCTGCCCGCCGCTACGTCCCCAACGCGGACGAGCGTCCGCACCGTCGACACAAGAGGAAATCATGGCAAAGGCAAAGTTCGATCGTACGAAGCCGCATGTGAATGTTGGCACGATGGGTCATATTGATCATGGGAAGACGACGTT
>JAHEIN010000038.1 GCA_024639335.1 bacterium
TCGATCTCGTCGTCGCCGATCTCTCGTTCATCTCGTTGTGTACCGTGGCGCAAGCATTCGCCAACCTCGCCGAAGACGGAGCCGATCTGGTGCTACTCGTGAAGCCTCAATTCGAAGTCGGGAAAGGTCAGGTCGGACGCGGAGGGATCGTCAAAGACCCGGCACTGCACACTGCGGCTCTCCGCAGAGTGATCGGATGCCTCGGAGCGGCCGGCCTGCCCGTCCAGGCCGTGTGCGATTCGCCGATCACCGGAGCGAAAGGCAACCGCGAGTTCTTCGTCTGGGCAAGCAAGGGCGGCCCGTTTGTTTCGGAACCGGCACTCCCGATCGAGGACGACTGAGATGCGGCTGGGCCTGGTGGTGAACAACGAACGATCAGAGGCGGTGGAGTTCGAGTCACGATTCGAGGACGCGGCACGAGCCGTCGGGTGCCAGATCCTCGCGCTCGACCAGGAGTCGCCCTCGACGCCACCCGACTGGGATGAGGTGGACGCGGTCGTGGCGATCGGCGGGGACGGCACCGTGTTGAACGCCACACGGCGGGCCATGCTCACGGGGACCCCCGTCCTCGGTATCAACCTCGGCACGCTCGGATTCCTCGCCGAAGCCGAGCCCGAGCAGCTCGACGAGGTGCTGGAAGCGCTCACCACCGGGGCGTACACGATCGAAGAGCGAAACACGATCATGGCCACGGTTGGAGATGTCTCCGATTCGGGTCTCAACGACGTGGTCGTCGAGAAGATCGAGAGCCAGCGTCTCGTGGTGCTCGATGTGGAGGTCAATGGCGAGCGCTTCCTCACATATCGGGCCGACGGGATCGTGGTGGCGACCTCCACCGGGTCAACCGCCTACGGCTTCAGCGCCGGAGGTCCCCTGATCGACCCTCGCGTAGAGACCCTCCTGGTCACGCCGGTGGCGCCTCACTCGCTGTTCGACCGGTCGCTGGTGATGCCGGCCGATTCGATAATCGTGATCACCGTCACCGACGATCGGCCGGTGCGGGTCAGCGTGGACGGCAGGGAGATCGGATCACTCCACGAAGGAGAGTCGGTCCGAATCGGGCAGGCCGACGCGCGCGCCCGGTTCATCCGACTCTCGGATGAGGGCTTCACCACCCGTGTTACACGGAAGTTCGCGCTCGAATGATCGACGAGCTCATGGTCCGGAATCTCGGGCTGATCGAAGAGGCCCACGTCCTCCCCGGGCCGGGACTGACCGTGATCACCGGCGAAACGGGAACCGGCAAGACACTGCTCCTCGGAGCGCTCCGCCTGCTGCTGGGGGAGACCTCGAAGCCGGACCTCGTGGGTCCCTTCGGCGAAGAAGCAACGGTTGACGGCAGGTTCATCACGTCAGACGGCACCGAGATCGGGGCATCCCGCCGAATGCCCCGGACGGGCCGCAGCCGGGCATACCTCGACGGAGCCGTCGCCTCGGCAGCCGCGTTGGATCAAGCCACCGCCGGGATGGTCGAGATCATCGGTCAACACGATCAGCTCAGTCTGATGCGCCCGTCCGAGGCCAGGCGACTCGTCGACGCCGTGCTCGACGACGAGGGCCTCGGCGCCCTCGCCGAGTACCGGGCACTGTGGGAGCAGTTGGCCGAGCTGCGGTCCCGTCAGGCGCAGCTCGGAGGGGACCGGCGGGCACTGGAGCGCGAACGCGACCTGGCGGATCACCAGTCCACCGAGATCGCCTCGTCGGGGTTCGAGATCGGTGACGACCTCGAGCTCGAGCGCTCACTCGCCCGCATGCGCAATGCGGCCGAACTCACCGAGTTCCTGGCCACGGCTCAGCGTGCCGTCGACCGCACTCGCGAGGCGTTCGACGACGCAGTCGGATCGATCCGTCGAGCCGAGCGGCTCGATGAGGGGCTCAGCGAGCTGGCGCAGAGCCTTGCCGGCATCGAGCAGAACCTCGGGGAGGCTGCGATTGGAATCGGCGACGAGATCGAGCGTCTCGACGACGACCCAACCAGCCTCCAGGAGGCAGAGGCGAGGTTCACTGAACTGTCCGATCTGAAGCGCAAGTACGGGTCGACCCTCGAGGAGATCCTCGAATTCGGCCGCCAGATGACCGAACGCGCGGCGTCGCTCACCGACCTGCTCGAGTCGGCCGATCGGATCGCCGGCGAGATCGCAGAGGCGGAGGGGGCTCTCGACGGCGCCGCCTCCCGGCTGACCCAGGCTCGTCGACGCGCAGGCGACCTCGTCGCCGAAGCGGCATTGCGACATCTGGAGGACCTCGGCTTCCAGAACCCCGTCCTCGAGGTTCTCATCGCCGAGACCGAGCCGCGAGTGAGCGGTGCCGACCGACTGACACTCCAGTTCGCTTCGGATCGGCGGCTGACACCGGGTGATCTGGCGAAGGTGGCGTCCGGTGGCGAGCTCAGCAGACTGGTGCTGGCACTGCGGCTGGCAGGAGGTTCCGGTGACGTGGACGCGTTGGTCTTCGACGAGATCGACTCCGGCATCGGAGGGGCCACGGCGGTGGAAGTCGGTCGCAAGCTCGCCGCGCTGGCCGATCGACACCAGGTGTTGTGTGTGACGCACCTCCCCCAAGTGGCTGCATTCGCCGACGTTCACTACGTGGTGACACGATCCGGCCACTCTGCGAGAGTCCAGCGCGTCGACGGCGACGAGCGCGTCGTCGAGTTGTCGCGGATGCTCGCAGGGGCGTCCGAATCCGAGCACACCAAACGGGCGGCTGCCGACCTGCTCGAAATGGCGGCCGGTGGGTGAGCGGACCACGATCCGATGGAGCGGTGCGCGACTCCACCAGGCCCATGAAGTGCTACGGTGGTGTTCCGTGATCAGCAGGACATTCGGGCGTTCGCTCACGGATCGGGGGAAGTGATGGCGGGACACCAGACGAAGTACGTGTTCGTGACCGGTGGGGTGGTCTCCAGCCTCGGCAAGGGCATCACTGCGGCTTCACTGGGGCGGCTGCTGAAAGCCCGGGGACTCAATGTCGTGATCCAGAAGCTCGACCCCTACATCAACGTCGATCCAGGCACGATGAACCCCTTCCAGCACGGTGAGGTCTTCGTGACCGACGATGGAGGCGAGACCGACCTCGACCTCGGCCATTACGAGCGGTTCGTCGGGAAGAACCTGAAGCGAACGTCGAACGTGACCGCCGGCTCGGTCTATCTCTCGGTGATCAAGAAGGAGCGTCGAGGCGACTACCTGGGCGACACCGTGCAGGTGATCCCGCACATCACGAACGAGATCAAGTCCAGGATCGCCGCGGTAGGGGCAGAGGACGACGTCGATGTCGTGATCACCGAGGTCGGCGGCACGGTGGGCGACATCGAAGGTCTCCCCTTCCTCGAGGCCATCCGCCAGTTCGCCAACGACGTCGGACGTCAGAACGCCATCTTCCTGCACGTGACGCTGGTCCCGTACATCGCTTCGTCGGAGGAGCTGAAGTCCAAACCGACCCAACACTCGGTGGCCGAGCTGCGGTCGAAGGGGATCAGCCCTGACATCATCGTGGTTCGCTCCGATCGACCCATCGACGACGCAGTTCGTCGCAAGATCTCGTTGTTCTGCGACGTACCGACTCGAGCGGTCATCAACGCACTCGACGCTCAGGACATCTACGAGGTCCCGCTGCTGCTCAACAGCGCCGGTCTCGACGATGTCGTGTGCGATCGGTTCGATCTCGACCTTCCCGCCCCAGACCTCACCGGGTGGTCCAAGCTGGTGAACAAGGCGCTCTCGGCAGAGCGGCAGGTCACGATCGGCATCGTGGGCAAGTACGTCGATCTCCCCGATGCCTACCTCTCCGTCGTCGAGTCGCTTCGCCACGGCGCCGCGCACAACGACCTCGATCTCGATCTGCGCTGGGTGCCCAGCGACGAGCTGACCGGGATGCTCGCGTCCGGGTATCTGGACGACCTCGACGGGATCGTGGTGCCGGGTGGGTTCGGATACCGGGGTGTCGAGGGCAAGATCTCGGCGATCCGATATGCACGCGAACAGAACATCCCCTTTCTCGGGTTGTGCCTCGGTTTGCAGTGTGCGGTGATCGAGTTCTCCAGGAATGTCCTGGGGCTCGAAGGCGCCAACAGCTCGGAGTTCGATCCGACGGCCCCGCATCCAGTGATCGACCTGATGGTGAGCCAGCAAGATGTCGAAGACAAGGGCGGCACGATGCGCCTGGGCCTCTATCCGGCTCGCCTGCTTCCCGGCTCGAAGTTGCGCGCCCTGTACGGCGAGGAGCTGATCTACGAACGGCACCGGCACCGATGGGAGGTCAACAACCGCTATCGGAAGGATCTCGAGTCGGCAGGGCTCGAACTGTCCGGGCTCTCTCCCGACGGGTCGCTCGTCGAGTTCATCGAGTTGCCGGACCATCGGTTCTTCGTGGCAACCCAGGCCCATCCCGAGTTCAAGTCTCGGCCCGACGATCCTCATCCGCTCTTCTCCGGCCTCGTCGCTGCGGCGGGCGAGCGGCGAGCGGAGATGAACGCCAGGCACGCCGAACCGGTCGAGGAGACCGTTCGTTCGTGAACTTCCGCATCCTGGGCGATGAGACGCGCGCCTCCGGTGCGATCATCGACTTCGTCGACGTCTCGCTCCAGGGTCCCGACGGCAGCGTCCACAGCAGGGATGTCATCAGACATCCAGGTGGTGTGGGCGTTCTCCCGATGATCGGCGACGAAGTGGTGCTCGTCCGCCAGTACCGGGTGGCTCTCGATACCCCCATCGTCGAGATCCCCGCCGGCCGGCTCGAGCCAGGCGAAGCACCGCACACGGCCGGTGAACGAGAGCTGAGCGAGGAACTGGGAATGACCGGGCGGTTGGTGCCGCTCGGGGCACTCCATGTGTCGCCCGGATACACCGACGAGATCATCCATCTGTTCGCCGCAGTCGATATCGTCGCATCGGACCGGGAACCGGAAGGCGCCGAGGAGATCGAAGCGCAGATCATCAGGCTCCCGTTCACCGAGGCGCTGGAGATGGTCGGAGACGGCCGGATCACGGATGCCAAGACCCAGGTTGCATTGATGCGAATGGAACGGAGCCGGGAATGAAGATCGGTGTGTTGCGCGAGATCAAACCCTCCGAGTATCGGGTCGCCCTGACGCCGACCGGAGTCAAGGAGCTGATCGCCCATGGTCACCGCGTGTTCGTCGAACGCGAGGCAGGAGAGGGCTCGACCATCCACGACGAGGAGTACGAGGCCCAGGGTGCCGAGATGCTGGCCCTCGCCGACGATGTCTTCGCCGAAGCGGACCTGATCCTCAAGGTCAAGGAGCCCCAGGCCTCGGAAGTGCCCAAGTTCCGAGAAGGCCAGCTGCTCTTCACCTATCTGCACCTCGCCGCCTACCCCCGGCTCGCCGAGGGTCTCCTCGGCGTAGGAATCACCGCCATCGCGTACGAGACCGTGCAGTTGCCGGACCGGAGCCTGCCGCTCCTCGCTCCCATGTCGGAGGTGGCCGGACGAATCGGGACGCAGGCCGGCGCCTACTTCCTGCAGAAGGCGAACGGAGGTCGCGGCGTCTTGTTGGGTGGGGTGCCGGGTGTGCGGCCAGGAAGGGTCGTCATCATCGGTGGCGGGGTGTCAGGCTCACACGCAGCCGAGATCGCCGTCGGCATGCAAGCCAACGTCACCATCATCGATCGGGATCTCGCCCGCCTCCGGGAACTCGAAACTCGATATCACGGCCGCATCGAGACCCTCGCATCCAATCGTCTCAACGTGGAAGAAGCCGTGCTCGACGCCGACCTCGTGATCGGGTCGGTGCTGATCCCAGGCGCGTCCGCTCCGAAACTCGTCACCGAGGACATGGTGCGAGGGATGCGTCGTGGTTCGGTCCTCGTCGACATCGCCATCGACCAGGGTGGCTGTTTCGAAACCTCCCACGAGACGACGCACACCGACCCGGTCTTCACCAAACACGACATCGTGCACTACGCGGTGGGCAACATCCCAGGGGCCGTTCCGCACACATCGACCTATGCCTTGACGAACGCCACGTTGCCGTACGCAGTCGCCTTGGCCGATCACGGAGCCGTCGGTGCCATCGAACGCCACCCCGAGTTGGTCGACGGTGTCAACATCGTCGGCTCACACGTCACGAACAAGGCGGTGGCCAGCAGCCTCGGGAAGGAATTCGTCGCCCCGAGGGTTGCGCTGGGCGCCTGAGGCCGTGCAGTCCCGGGTCGAGGACTATCTGGCTGTCCTCACCGCCGAACGCGGACTGGCCCCGAACACGGTCGCAGCCTATCGCCGCGACCTCCGCCAATACGTCGGCTTCCTCGATGGACGGGAGCCCGATCCCGGTCTGCTCGACGAGTATCTGGCCTGGCTGTCCGAACAGGGGTACGCGCGATCGACGGTCACGCGCAAGATCAGCGCCGTCCGCGGGCTCCACCGTTTCGAGCTGGTGGAGGGCAGCGCCGAATCCGATCCCACGGCCCTCCTCGATCTACCCAAACGCGGTCGGACGCTGCCGAAGGCACTGGCGGTGGACGAGACGCTGCACCTGCTCGACTCGATCGGCACCGCCGACACCGCAGCGTTGCGGGACTCCGCGCTCCTCGAGTTCATGTACGCGACCGGGTGTCGTGTGACCGAGGCGATCGGCGTCGACCTCAACGACCTGGATCTCGTCGACCGGGTCGTGTTGTTGACCGGCAAAGGACGGAAACAGCGACTGGTGCCCGTCGGCAACGCTGCCATCAGGGCGATCGAACGATGGCTTCCCATCCGGTTGGACCTCGCCCGCAACACGGATGCCGTCTTCGTGAACCTGCGAGGGCGACGTTTGAGCCGTCAGGGTGTGTTCGGGATCGTCCGCAAACGAGCCGAACACGCAGGATTGCCGGCCGATCGGATCTCACCTCACGTGCTCCGTCACTCGGCGGCCACACACATGGTGGAAGGTGGTGCCGACCTGAGAACGGTCCAAGAGATGCTCGGCCACGCTAACGTCTCAACTACTCAGATCTACACCAAGGTCTCACCACTCCACCTCATCGAGGTGTACACGCTCGCCCATCCGCGAAGCCGGTGAGGCCGCCACGAGAGTTGATACGAACATGGAATTGGACACTGCAGCAGCCGAGGAGGCACTCCGCGAGGAGCGCCAGACGATCGTTCACCAGATGGAAGAGCTGGGCGCTACCGAATCCGGCGACCTCACCGGGGAGATGAACTTCGGGGACGGTTTCTCAGACGCAGGTGCCGCCACAGCCGAACGAACCGAGGTGCTGGGAGTGGTAGAGGCGCTCAGAGTCCAAGTCGAGGGGATCGACGCTGCCCTCGCCCGTATCGAGGAGGGCACGTACGGCACGTGTGCCTCGTGCGGCAAAGAGATCGGCGCCGCCAGGCTCGAGTTCCGTCCCTCTTCGATCCTCTGCGTGAGCTGCAAGTCCAAGCACTGACCCCATGCCAGGCTCGTGGCTCCATCTGAGCGGCCGCTTCTTCGGCTCGTTGGCTGCGCGCGATCTGGATCGTTCCGAGATCGAACTGCTCGACGGTGTGCTGTCGAAGGCCGAGTTCGACCTGTTCATGCTCCAGCCGCCGCTCGATCGACGTCACGGTTTCGAAGCCGCCCGATATGCGATGAGCGCCGGCGCCCCCGATGCCGTCGTGCGGGCAGCCGCGCTGCACGATGTGGCCAAACGCCACGCCCAGCTCGGCATACCGGGCCGTGTGGTCGCATCGGTGTGCATCAAGCTGGGCCTGGGGGTGAGCGGCCGGTTTCGGACATATCGAGATCACGGTCCGATCGGTGCGTTGGAGCTGGCGGAGGCCGGCTCGCCGGCGATCGCCGTCGACTACGCACGTTCACATCATGCCGGCCGTCCGGCCGCCGTGAGCGTTGAAATCTGGGAGCTCCTGAACGCCGCCGACGCCGCAAGCGAGAGATCGCAATCTGTCAGGCCCGACCGGTAGGGTTTCGGGACACATGTCGTACCACGTCAAGACAGCGGTGTTCGAGGGCCCACTCGATCTCCTGTTGCAGCTGATCACCCGGCATCAGGTCGATGTCACCGCACTGAGCCTCTCTGACCTGGTCTCGGAGTATCTGTCGTTCCTCGACGATATGCGTGATCTCGACCTCGAAGTGACGAGCGAGTTCCTGCTGATAGCCGCAACCCTGATCCAGCTGAAGATCCGCAAGCTGCTTCCAGACAACAGCGAGGTCGATCTGGACGAAGAGCTCGCGCTGCTCTCCGAGCGCGACCGCCTGCTCTCCCGCCTCCTCATGTGTGTCACATTCAAAGACGTGGCCGCGGTGCTCTCCGCCCGCCTGCAGGCAACGAACCGCTATGTGCCGCGCGTGTCGGGAATCGACCAGCAGATCGCGATCCCGGTTCCCGACATCACCGTGCCCGTCGAGGTCGACGGCCTCGCGTCGATCGCCGAGCGGGTGTTCACTGCACAAACCGCCGAACCCGATCTCGACCATCTGGACCTCGACCTGCCGTCGGTGCAGTCTGCCCTCGACGAGTTGCGTGTCCGCGTTGCTGAGACAGTCGACACCAGCTTCGACGACCTCGTGAGCCACTGCACGCGTCGCGTCGAGATCGCCGCCTACTTCCTGGCGGTGCTCGAGCTCGCTCGCTGGGGAATGATCGAGGTGGCGCAGGATCACTGGCTCGATTCGATCCGGGTGAGGCAGCTCGAAGAAGGCGAGGTCATGACCTCGGAGTGGGCGACATGACCGAGACCGACTCGGTCGACCCCTTGGCTGCCCTCGAGGCGATCCTCTTCGTGACGGAAGCGCCTGTGCCACCGTCGGAGCTCGCCGAGGTACTCGAGATCCCGGCCGGGGAGGTCGAGGAACTCGTCGAGCACCTGGCGAAGCGGCTCGTCGAGCGTGACAGCGGTCTCACCGTCCGCAAGTCGGGCGGCGGCTACCGGATGTACTCGAGGGCGGACACCTACCCCTATCTCGAGAGGTTCTCGACTTCGGCGACGGCACGACGCGTGTCACCGGCAGCCCTCGAGGTCTTGTCGGTGATCGCCTACCGCCAGCCGGTCGCCCGATCCCAGATCTCCGACATACGCGGTGTCGACTCCGATTCTTCGGTGCGGTCACTCGAGCGCTTGGGGCTCATCACCGAGGTCGGCCGGCTGTCGGTACCGGGCAATCCGGCGATCTACGGCACGTCCGAGTTGTTCCTGGAGAAGATGGGCATCAACAGCCTGAGCGAACTTCCGCCGCTCGCCGATCACGTTCCGCCCTCCGAGATCGTCGAGACGCTGGAAGCGACCTTCAAGGACGAATGACCGACCGCCTCCAGAAAGTGATCGGCAGAGCCGGTTTGATGTCGCGGCGGGCGGCTGAGGAGTTGATCTCCCAGGGGCGGATCTCGATAGACGGCCGCGTCGCCGTTCTCGGAGACCGGGTCGATCCGCGCAACCAACAAGTGCTCGTCGACGGCGTTCCGATCCCGGTGGCTCCCGACCTGCGCACCTACCTCGTCAACAAGCCGCTCGACGTCATCTCCACCGCCGACGATCCCCACGGACGACCGACTGTCGTCGATCTGGTCGACGCCGAGGTCAGGGTCTGGCCGGTTGGACGTCTGGACGCCGATTCGGAGGGGCTCATCCTCGTGAGCAATGACGGGGAGCTGACCAACCGCATCACCCATCCGAGCTTCGGCGTCACCAAGACGTACACCGTCGTCGTGGCGGGCCTCCCGTCCAAGTCCACGATCAAGCGCCTGACGGAGGGCGTCACGCTCGGCGATGGTCCGGCGACCGCCGTCAGTGCCCGAATCGTCGACCGCTCGAACGAAGTCACCATGCTCGAGTTGGTGATGAACGAGGGTCGGAACCGCGAGATCAGGCGAATGTGCGATGAGATCGGGCACCCGGTGAAACGTCTGGTCCGAACCGCGATCGGTCCGCTGAAGGATCGCTCCCTCGGGCCCGGTGGGGTCCGCCTCCTCGGCGCCAAGGAGGTCACCGAGCTCTATCGGGCTGCAAGACGAACCGACCCACCAGTGCCGCCGTCTGAGCCCGGTGAGGCATGATTCAGCTGTGGTCGACGGCGCTACCGTCGCAGTCGTGAACCTCGAAGCTCGATCGCCCGACGTGTACGTGGCCGACCCGGTTTCCGGGCCCGTCCACGCCCAGGTGCGCCCTCCCGGCTCGAAGAGCGCAACCAACCGGGCGCTGGTGATCGCGTCTCTTGCCGGAGGCGGGGTGTCCCGGCTGTGGGGTGCGCTCGACGCCGACGACACCGCAGTCATGCGAGCGTGTCTCAGATCCCTCGGCATCTCGATCGACGATGTCGACGACCCGTGGCTCGTTCTCGGGTCTGACGGGCGACTCGACGTACCGAGCACGGTGCTGGATGTCGGGGCCTCGGGGACGACCGCCCGCTTCATCACTGCGGTCGCTGCTCTCGTCGAGGGTCCGGTCGAGGTCGACGGCACCGAGCGAATGCGCGAGCGCCCAATCGGCGATCTCACCGCTGCGCTCGCCCAGCTCGGCGTCTCCGTCGAGACCGACGGTGGCACGCCACCGGTCCGGCTTCGCGGAGGTGGCATCCGCGGCGGGCACGTGCGGATCGATGGCAGCCGATCGTCGCAGTTCGTCTCGGCGCTGCTCATGATCTCGCCGATGCTCGACGCCCCCGCTGAGATCACGGTCGAGGGGGGGCTCGTCTCCCATCGATACGTGGACACGACCATTGAGATGATGCGAGCCTTCGGTGCAGAAGTCGAATCGACCGGCACCGGGTACACGGTGGCTCCCACCGGCTATCGCAAGACTCATCTCGAGATCGAGGCCGATGCCTCGGCGGCCGCCTACCCGTTGGTCGCAGCCGCCATCACCGGCGGCACGATCGGCATCGAGGGTATTCCGGAGTCGTCCACCCAGCCCGATCTCCTGTTGGCGTCGGTGTTGGGGCAGATGGGGTGTGCGGTCCGCCACATCGGCTCGCAGATCGAGCTCCGTGGGCCTGCGTCGGCTTTGACCCCGATCGACGTCGACATGGCCGACGCACCGGATGCGTCCCTCGCGTTGGCAGTGGCATGCCTGTTTGCCGACGGAGAGAGCCGGATTCGTGGATTGTCGACCCTTCGGCTCAAGGAGACCGATCGCCTCGAAGCCCTCGAGAACGAGCTGTCCCGGGTCGGTGCCGAAGCGAGTATCGACGGCGACGATCTGGTGATCCGCCCGCGCCGCATGCACGCCGCACGGATCGAAACGTACGACGACCACCGGATGGCGATGTCCTTTGCGCTGGTCGGGCTCGCAGTCGAAGGCATCGAGATCCTCGATCCCGGATGTGTGTCGAAGACCTGGCCCGGATACTTCGAGATGCTGGAGTCCATCCGTGGCCGATGAAATCGTCATCGCCGTCGATGGCCCGAGTGGTGTAGGGAAGTCGACCGTGAGTCGTGGGGTCGCCAGGCACTTCAGGCTCGGTCATCTCGACACCGGTGCCCTGTATCGGGCGGCGACGCTCGCGGTGCTCGAATCGGGAGTGGACCGCGATGACGCAGAAGCCGTCACCGAAGTCGTCCGAGGAATCGATCTCGACCAGGCAGACGGAGAAACCAGGCTGAACGGGGCCGACGTTTCGCGGGCCATCCGTTCCGAGGCCGTCACGAGCGCCGTCTCCGAGGTGTCTGCGATCGAGGAGGTCCGCCATGTGCTCGTCGAGATGCAGCGGCGCTGGGTCTTCGAACATGGCAATCGGGCAGTGGTGGAAGGCCGAGACATCGGCTCAGTGGTGTTTCCGGACGCAGACTTGAAGGTCTACCTCACGGCCGATCCCGACGAGCGTGCGCGCCGGCGGTCGGGGGAGGCGGGCACCGACCATGGGACGACCCGGGCGGCCATCGAACGCAGGGACGCATTCGACTCGACGCGGGCGGTGTCACCACTCACCGTGGCCGAGGGAGCCGTCGTGATCGACACCACCCATTTGACGCTCCCCGAGGTAGTTGATCTTGTGATCGCAGAGGCTTCGCTGGTCTAGCTCCGAACCCTCAACCGATCGCCACACCGGCCGCCGTGAGTTCGGCAACGGCGGTCTCGTCGTCACCCGGCGACAGGTTCACCGCGGCCGTCGCCTCGAGTGGCAACCGAGCTCCCAGCTCGTGGCGGCGTGCGTCGAGCGCGGTCTCCTTGACGCAGTAGTCCAGGGCCAGCCCGGTGACGACCACGGAGCCCACGTCTCCGATGGCTTCCAGCAGCCCGGTGGACGTCTGCGCACCCGAAACCGGATCACGCATGGAGAAGCCCGAGTAGCCGTCTTCACCGTTGCTGCCTTTGCGGATCTCGGGGCCTGCAATCAGCACGCGATCGTGGAAGGCCGCCCCCCAGGTGTCGGCGACGCAGTGGACGGGCCATATGCCGCCATCCTTGTGGAAGTGTGGTGTCGTTTCGGGATGCCAATCTCGCGTATAGACGACCGGCGATCCGGCGGCGAGTGCCCGGACGATTTCGGCGTTCACCGTCGCAATCACGGCGTCGGCGCCGCTGACGTACAGGCTGCCGTCGGGATGGGCGAAGTCGTTTTGCATGTCGACGACGATGAGCGCAATGTCGAGTCCGTAGGTCATGGTTCAACCATAGGAGTGCGCAGTTCCGGGACGGCTCCGATGTCACGGCGACCGCCTGGTGTTCAGTTCACAGTTCACTTGTGGTGCAGCGTGAGGTCTCGTGATCGGTCGACAGTCGGGAAGCCTGGACGGTTTCGAGTCGAATTCCGAGTTCTCCGGTCCAGGGATATTGCGACGCTCGCATGTGGGTAGCGTGGGCACCGTGCTGGCCTCGAGCATTCTCTTCACGGACCACTATCAGCTGACGATGGCGCAGCTGTATCTGCGCACCGGTCTGGCCGAGCGGCGAGCGCGCTTCGACCACACCTTCCGCTCCTACCCCGACTACGGCACCCATCAAGCGGGATACGCCGTTGCGGCGGGGCTGGCACCGTTACTCGACTGGATGCGGTCCGTGTCGTTCTCCGAAGAGGTGCTGGATGCGCTCCGTGGGATCCGGGGGAGCGCCGGCACGCAGGTCTTCGATGAGGCCTTCCTCGCCTGGCTCGGCGACCAAGACGCGTTCTCGGCCATCGAGATGTTCGGCGTCCCCGAAGGACGCATCGTCCACGCGGGTGCGCCGATGACGATGGTCGAGGGTCCACTGGCGCTGGCTCAGATCTTGGAGACGCCGCTGCTGAACCGTCTGAACTTCGAGACACTGATCGCAACCAAGGCGTCCCGGGTGGCGGAGGCCGCCATGGGCGGCGGTGTCGTCGAGTTCGGGATGAGGCGAGCGCATGGGGCGGGAGCGAGTGGCGCCACCAGGGCGTCGCTGATCGGGGGAGCAACCGGGTCATCGAACGTCGGAGCATCGCTCGACCTCGGGTATGTGCCCAAGGGCACCCATGCACATTCGATGGTTCAGGTGTTCATGGCGGCACTCGGCGGCGAACTCGAGGCGTTCAGTGCTTACGCCGAGACCTATCCCGACGACTGCCTGCTGCTCGTCGACACGATCGACACGTTGGAGTCGGGAGTCCCGAACGCGATCACCGTGTTCGAGGACCTGAGACGCAGAGGGCACCGGCCGGTCGGTATCCGTCTCGATTCGGGCGATCTGGCCTTCCTGGCGGTGCGATCGGCGAAGCTGCTCAACGATGCCGGCTTCGACGACGTCACCATCGTGCTGTCGAGCCAATTGGATGAGGTCAACATCTGGCAGATCCGCAACCAGATCGCCATCGAAGCGCCGCGCTACGGAGTCGACCCCGATCACCTGCTCCGCAGATTGACCTACGGCGTCGGATCCCGGATGGCGACCTCGGACGGGGCATCGAGTCTCGACGGTGTCTACAAGGTGGTGGCGGTCGAGAACGATGCCGGCGAATGGGAGCCGGCCATCAAGATCTCGGACTCTCCGGCCAAGATCGTCGATCCCGGCATCAAACAGGTCTGGCGCGTCTACGACGAGCGCAGCACGGCCACGGCCGATCTGATCTCGCTCGCCGACGAGGACGTCTCGCGGCGTCCATTGACGCTGCATCATCCCCACCTCCCCGACGTGTCACGGACGCTCGACGTAGACCATGTCTCCGGAATGGAGCCCCTGATCGAGTCGGTGGCGAAGATGGACATCCCAAGCGACCCACGCGAGGTCATCGAGGCGGCGCAGGCTCGTCGCATGGCCGACCTCGACCGCCTGGACCCCGGTGTTCGCCGTCTGGTCAACCCCCACACCTATCACGTGTCCCACTCCACCGCCCTCTCCACGATGAAGCACGAACTGGCCGCCCGCCACAGCTGAATCCGTTCTTGTGACGGAAACGCATGGGATATCGCCGTTTCCGTCACAAGAACGGTGCGTATGCTCGGGGACATGCCACACGGAATCCAGATCACCTTCGACGCCGCCGACCCCTCAGCACTCGCCGAGTTCTGGGCACTAGCGCTCGGATACGTCCCCCAACCGCCACCCTCCGGCTTCGACAGCTGGGAGGCGTTCGCAGAGGCGAATGACATGCCCGGAGCTGTCGGCGACTACGGCTCGGTGGTCGATCCCGAGGGGGTCGGGCCGCGCCTGTTCTTCCAAAAGGTCCCCGAACCCAAGACCGCAAAGAACCGCGTTCACCTCGATGTGCACGCTTCCGGCCCCGACGGTGACGCCGCCCTGCGTGAGGCGCACATCGCCAAGTTGGTCGAAGCCGGCGCGACGAGGGGAGCGGAGCACACCGAATACGGCGCCACCTGGGTGGTCATGGCAGACCCCGAAGGAAACGAATTCTGCGTTAGCTGACTTCGTTCTCGGGTCGCTTGGCCCTGATATCGGTGTCAACCGACCCGAGAACGGGAGGAGTGTGCGGCCTCGCTAGAGTGCGGCTTCGAACCTTTAAGACCGGTCCAGAGAGGCCGGAAAGGAGCAACACGATGTGCACCGCATTCCGCGGTCATGCCTGGGTGGCCTCGTGCCCCAAGTGATGACCGCCGACGACCTCGACCGCGCAATCCGTCGGATAAGCCACGAGATCGTTGAACGCCACCACGGAACCGAGGGCATCGTCCTCGTAGGCATCCATTCCCGGGGCGTCCCACTCGCCGAACAGATCGCCGGCGCCATCGAATCGTTCGAAGCGGTCAAGGTTCCCGTGGGCGAGCTCGACATCGGCCTCTACCGCGACGACCTCGCCAGTCGCCCCACCACGCGTCTCGGGCGAACCCTCATCCCGGTGGACCTGTCGGGCGAGACGGTCGTGCTCGTCGACGACGTGCTCTACACCGGCCGCACCATCCGCTCTGCGCTCGACGCGGTTCTCGACCTCGGTCGACCGAAGCGGGTCGAACTCGCCGTCATGTGCGATCGGGGCCACCGCGAGCTCCCGATCCGGCCCGACTACGTCGGCAAGAACCTCCCGACCTCCGAGGATCAGAAGGTCAAGGTGCGGATCAAGGGCATCGACGAAGAGGCCGGCGTCTGGATCTCCGACGGGGACGGCTCCGATGCGTGACCTCCTCTCCGTCGACGACCTCGATCGCGCAGCCATCGAGGATCTGCTCGACCTCGGCGACGACTTCGTCGAGGTGCTGGGACGCGACGTCCCGAAGGTGCCGGCCCTGCGGGGCAAGACGATCGGATTGATGTTCTACGAGCCTTCGACCCGCACTCGGCTGTCGTTCGACCGGGCGGCCAAGGCGCTCTCCGCCGACGTGCTGACCTTCACGGTGGGAGGCTCCTCGGTGTCGAAGGGTGAATCGCTCAAGGACACCGCCCTCACGCTGAAGGCCATGGGACCGCATCTCATGGTGGTCCGCCACCGAGCGACCGGCGCTCCGTGGAGAGTGCGGGACTGGACGGCATTGCCCGTCGTCAACGCCGGCGATGGAGCCCATCAACATCCGACCCAGGCGCTGCTCGATCTGCTCACGCTTCGCCGGCACTTCGGCAAGGTCGATGGGCTGAGGGTGGCGATCGTCGGGGACATCCGGCACTCGAGAGTGGCGCGGTCGCTCGCGGGCTCGCTTCAGACGATGGGATCCTCGGTCACACTGGTTGCCCCATCCACCCTGCTCCCCATCCACGTCGAGAGCTGGGAGGTCGACACGGCCGGCGGTATCGACCAGGTCCTGGGCGAAGTCGATGTCGTGTACCTCCTCCGCATCCAAACCGAGCGCGGCGGGGGAGAGGTCTTCCCGTCCGTCGCCGAATACGTGTCGCGATTCGGGCTCACCCGACGGCGAGCCGACCTCTTGCCGGCCGACAGCGTCGTCATGCATCCTGGCCCGATGAACCGGGGTGTCGAGATCGACCCGCAGGTGGCCGATGGACCGCGCGCCCTGGTGACCCATCAGGTCAGCAACGGCATTGCAGTTCGGATGGCCGTGCTGTTCCGCCTGCTCACGTCGGAGGTGCCCGAGTGAGATACCTGATCACCGGTGGGTCGGTGCTCACCGAGTCCGGCCCAGAGGACGTCGATGTCGAGTTCGTCGATGGATCGGTCACCCGCCTCGAGGCCGGCATCCAGCCGGACGAACACCAGGTCATCGACGCAACAGATTCCTGGGTGGGGCCCGGCTTCTTCGACCTCCACACGCATCTGCGTGAACCCGGTCAGGAGTGGAAAGAGGACATCGCATCCGGCATGGCCGCTGCGATCGCTGGAGGATTCACTTCTGTCGTGGCGATGCCGAACACGGATCCCGTGATCGACGCCGGCCACCTCGCCCGGCAGATCACCAGGCACGAGCCGATCCGCGTCATCCCGAGCGGCGCCGTGACTCTCGGACAGGAGGGAACCCAACTCGCACATCTCGACGACCTCTGGGCGGCCGGAGTCCGGCTGTTCACCGACGACGGGTACACCGTCGCCGATGCGGGTCTGCTCAGACGGGCGATGGAGTACGTCGCTCAACTGGGTGGTCTGGTGGCGCAACACGCCGAAGACCCTGGTTTGTGCCGGAACGGCCACATGCACGAGGGTTCTGTCTCATCCCGACTGGGGATCACCGGGCTTCCGGCCGCCGGGGAAGAGGTCATCATCGCCCGCGATCTGAAGCTCGTGGAGTTGACGGGTTGTCGTTACCACATCCAGCACGCCTCGACGGCTGCGACGGTGGAACTGATCCGTTCGGCCAAGCACGCGGGTCTTCCGGTGACGGCAGAGGTCACGCCGCACCACCTGATGCTCGACCACCGAGAGGTCGAGAGCATGGATCCCGTATACAAGATGTACCCGCCGCTCAGAACCCCTGACGACGTGGACGCATTGAGGGCCGCGCTGGTGGACGGAACCATCGATGCCGTCGGCACCGATCACGCTCCCCACGCCGCCTTCGAGAAGGACGTGACGTTCGAAGAGGCACCACGCGGGATCGTCGGCCTCGAGACGGCCGCATCGATCGTCCGGGCCGCGGTCGAACTCGATCAGACTTCGTTCTTCGAACGCATGGCGATCGCGCCGGGTGGGGTGCTAGGAGAAGCTGCAGGGCCGATCGTCGTCGGATCGTCCGACCTCGTCGTGTTCGATCCAGAAGCAGAGTGGACCTTCGATCGGCCGCGCTCGAAATCCGCCAACTCGCCATGGCTCAACCAGAGGTTGAAAGGCACAGTCACACAGGTGTTCACACGGTCGGGACTCGTCTCGACGGATGAAGAAGGAGAGTCATGATTGCGAAGCTGGAGCCCACCTTGGGTCTCGATCGTCCGTCAGAGGGGTTGCTCGTGACCGCCGACGGTGCGGTCTTCCGGGGTCGATCGGTCGGTTCGGAGGGGATCACGACCGGCGAGGTGGTCTTCAACACCTCGATGACCGGCTACCAGGAGATCCTCACCGATCCCTCCTACGCCGGACAAGTCGTCGTCATGACGGTTCCACACATCGGCAACTACGGGGTGTCCGCCCTCGATGAACAAGCACACCGGCCCATGGCCGCCGGGTTCGTGATGCGCTCGATCTCGCGTCGCCATTCGAACTGGAGGTCGGAAGGCTCCTTCGCCGAATACCTCCACCAACACGGCGTAGTAGCGCTGAGCGACATCGACACCCGCCGCCTCACGCGACACATCCGCGAAAAGGGTGCCATGCCCATCGCCATGGGTGCAGGCGTCACAGAAGGCGAGTTGACGAATGCCGCAGCATCGGCGCCGTCGATGGAGGGTCTCGACCTTGCGTCGGGTGTATCCACCCCCGAGCCGTATCACCGGTCCGCTGCCGGCACCAGCCGGGGTCTCGTGGTCGCCATCGACCTGGGCATGAAGCGCGACATCACCGACAATCTGACGGCGAGAGGCTTCGACGTCGAGGTCGTACCGTCCAACACGACTGCCGATGCGATCCTCGATCGGAACCCGGCCGGAGTGTTCGTTTCGAACGGCCCCGGTGATCCCGAACCGCTCGAGACCACGGCGTCGACCCTGCGAGCGCTCCTGGGAGAAGTGCCGGTGTTCGGAATCTGCCTCGGCCACCAGGTGCTGGGCCTCGCACTCGGCATGACGACCTACAAGCTCCCTTTCGGCCATCACGGCGGCAATCATCCGGTGAAACGTCTGAGGGACGGCCGGATCGAGATCACGGCACAGAACCACGGTTTCGCCGTGGATCCCTGGTCGAGGGCGGACGGTGCGCCACCTCCGAGAGGGGGGCTGGTGAGCGATGACCTGCTGCCACCGAGCGTCGACTCCGACTTCGGTCCGGTGAGGCCGACCCACCAGAACCTCAACGATGGGACCCTCGAAGGGATGGAGTGCCTCGACGTGCCGGCGTTCAGCGTGCAGTACCACCCCGAGGCGGCGCCCGGCCCCAACGATGCCGAGTATCTCTTCGACGATTTCGTCACGCTGATCGAAGGAGGCAACTGATGCCGAAGCGCACAGACATCGAGTCGATCCTCCTGATCGGTTCCGGCCCGATCGTGATCGGCCAGGCCTGCGAGTTCGACTACTCGGGCACTCAGGCCGCCAAGGTGCTTCGTTCTGAGGGCTACCGGGTCATCCTGCTCAACTCGAACCCGGCGACGATCATGACCGACCCCGAATTCGCCGACGCCACCTACATCGAGCCCATCACGGCGGAGGTGCTCGAGGCCATCATCGACAAAGAGAAGCCCGACGCCGTCCTCCCGACACTCGGCGGCCAGACCGCTCTCAACGTCACCACCGAGATGCATCGCCGGGGCGGATTCGAACGGCACGACGTGGAGTTGATCGGGGCCGGTTTGGAGGCCATCGCCAGGGCAGAGGATCGCGGCCTGTTCAAACAAACGATGGAGGAGGCGGGACTCGAGTGTCCGAAGGCCGGCTATGCGAGGTCGATGAGCGAGGCGCTCCGGATCGCCGACGAGGTCGGCTTCCCGGTGATGATCCGTCCGTCGTTCATCCTCGGTGGCGGCGGAACCGGTATCGCTGCCGATCGCGACGAGTTCATCGAGAAGGCCCGCTATGGGCTCACCTATTCGCCCGTCGGGGAGATCCTGGTCGAGGAGTCGGTGGAGGGCTGGAAAGAGTACGAGCTCGAGGTCATGCGGGACGCGAACGACAACGCCGTCATCGTGTGCTCGATCGAGAACCTCGACCCGATGGGCGTCCACACCGGCGACTCGATCACCGTTGCGCCCGTCCAAACGCTCTCGGACCGCGAATACCAGGAGATGCGCGAT
Source organism: bacterium (assembly GCA_024639335.1). Classification (GTDB taxonomy): domain Bacteria; phylum Actinomycetota; class Acidimicrobiia; order Spongiisociales; family ZC4RG35; genus JAHEDH01. The sequence goes on from JAHEIN010000038.1 coordinate 19,620, forward strand.
GATGCCATCAAGGTCCTCGGTGTGATCGGCGTCGCCACCGGCGGTTCCAACGTGCAGTTCGCAGTGGATCCCGAAACCGGCCGCCGGTTGGTCATCGAGATGAACCCGCGGGTGTCGCGCTCGTCCGCGCTTGCCTCCAAGGCGACGGGCTTCCCGATCGCCAAGATCGCCGCGTTGCTCGCGGTCGGCTACACCCTCGACGAGATCGCCAACGACATCACGGGAGCGACCCCTGCGAGCTTCGAACCGGCGCTCGATTACGTGGTGGTGAAGATCCCCCGCTTCGACTTCGCCAAGTTCCCCAACGCTCCATCCACGCTGGGAACCTCGATGCGCAGCGTCGGTGAGGCCATGTCGATCGGCCGAACGTTCCCCGAAGCTCTCCAGAAGGCCCTGCGGAGCCTCGAGAACGGCCACTTGGGCCTCGGCGCCGAACCTGCGGAGGAGTTCTACGCCGGAGTGGGCGGCGACGCGCTCATGGAGATGGTTGCGACTGCGACCCCCGAGCGGATCTTTGCCGTTGGTGAGGCGCTGCGACGGGGGATTTCCGTCGACACGGTTTCAGAGCTGTCGGCATACGATCCGTGGTTCGTCGAACAGATGCACGAGATCATCGAGGTGCGCCGTGAGATCGAGAACGGTTCGAGCGGAGATCGCGACCTGGTCGAGGAAGCAAAGCGGTTCGGATTCTCCGACGCCCAGCTGGCCCACCTGTGGAGTCTGGACGAGGACGAAGTCCGATCGGCCAGGATCGAAATGGGTCTGACGAAGACCTACAAGACGGTGGACACCTGCGCCGCAGAGTTCGAAGCACAGACCCCGTACATGTACTCGACGTTCGAGGACGAGGACGAGGTACCGCCGGCAGAACGGCCACGGGTCGTCGTGCTCGGGAGCGGTCCGAACCGGATCGGGCAGGGCATCGAGTTCGACTACTGCTGCGTGCACGCCAGCTTCGCCCTCCGCGACGCCGGGTTCGAAACCGTCATGGTCAACTGCAATCCCGAGACTGTCTCGACGGACTACGACACCAGTGATCGCCTCTACTTCGAGCCGCTCACCGTCGAGGACGTTCTGGGTGTCGTTGAGGCCGAGCAGCCCGACGCCGTGATCGTGCAACTCGGCGGGCAGACACCGCTCAACCTCGCAAAGCGTCTCGAAGCCGCCGGTGTGAGCATCGCCGGCACTTCACCGGCGTCGATCGACCTCGCCGAGGATCGGGAGCAGTTCTCTGCGGTGTGCCGCGAGCTCGGGATTCGCCAACCAG
>JAHEIN010000173.1 GCA_024639335.1 bacterium
CTCATCCGCGGGCGAGTGGCGGAATTGGCAGACGCGCAGGATTCAGGTTCCTGTGAGGTAACACTCGTGGGGGTTCAAGTCCCCCCTCGCCCACTTGGTTTCGGATCCATTTCGAACGTTCCCCCGTCGCCGTCCCCGATGGATCATCCCGCTCACGATCCTGGTTCTGGGCGCCTTTGTGGTGTCACGGTTGCTGTCCGACGACGGCTCACCCGCGCTGTACGCCGAGGAGGTACGTGCGCAGGCGGCTGCGATCGACCAGTTGGTTCCCTCCTTCCAGGCGCTCATCCTGCAACTCAGAGACACCGACCGGATCCTGCTCGATGACACGGTGGACGAGGTAGTCGCCACCATCGACGGTGTCCGAGTGACGATCGCAGAGATGACACCGCCGGAGGAAGCGGCGGACGTTCCGGTGGTGTTCGAGTTGGCGACGGATGCTTGGGTGCGGGGCCTCGAGGGCTTCAGGACCGCGCTGTTGAAGGCAGCCGACGATCCGGCGCCGTTGGGTGTCGAGAGTGAGGTCATCGATGCCTTCGTCGAGCTTCGCGTGGGAGACGTCCTCTACGGGCAGATGGTCGATCGCCTGGCCGCCGCCGACATCCCCCCACCGGTCGGACCGATCCCGTCGATCACGTTCTTCCCTCGCACGTTCCCCATTGCCGGCACGGCCGCGACCGTGGTTGCGTTCGCCGCCGCCGACGGGAGCCCGCTCGAACTGAGAGCCGTGCTCGGCATCGAACAGGTCACCACCGATCCGGCATGGATCGTGGACGTGACCGATGCGCTCGTCATCGAAAACACCACCTCGATCATCGTGAAGGTCGTCGTTTCCAACACCGGCAACACCGACTCGGCCGCCGCCACTGTCGGCGTGGAGCTCGCCTCAAACGACGGCGTGGTGCAGGGTCGTGTGCTCGACCTTCCCGTGCTCACGCCGCAATCCACGACGACGCTGGCGACCGATCCCCTGGAAGTCACCCCCGGCGCCCTGTACCAGCTGCTCGTCGGCCTGCCCGTTGCCAACATCGACCAGACCGACCCCGCCCTGGGGCGCAGCTTCGAGTTCCGTATCAACGAGCAGGTCTCGACCACCACCTCCGAGAGCGAGACCGCGACCGACGGGTGATCCCCCTCTGCCGCTGCCGGCAGCCGGCCCGGTAGCATTCGCGCCTCCCGACGAGGTCAACCCACGATGATCGATATCACGCTGCTTCGCACCGATCCCCAGCGGATCGCAGAGTCGTTGGAGCGCCGTGGAGTGGACACCGACCTCGACGGCTTGGTGACCCTGGACGAGCAGATCCGCAAGACGCGACACGCCGCAGAGACGGCGCGCAGCGAGCAGAAGGAGGCCGGCCAGCGAATTGCTCAGCTGACCGGTGACGAGAAGGCGGAGGCGATCGCGGCCGTATCCGACCTCGCCGACCGCTACAAGGAGCTCTCGACCGAGGCCGATCGGCTCCAAGTCGAGTTCGACGAGGTCTGGATTGGATTGCCGAATCTGGTCGATCCGACCGCCGCCGACGGATACACCGACGAGGACAACGTCGAGATCAAACGAGTCGGCGAGCCCCGGGACTTCGGTTTCGACATCGCCTCGCACGACGCGTTGGGCTCGTCACTGGACATCATCGACACGGTCCGCGGAACCAAGGTCTCGGGCTCGCGCTTCGGGTACCTCAAGGGCAAAGCCGTCACACTCGAGCTCTCGCTGGTGCGGTTTGCCATGGACCGCCTCGTCGAGGCGGGCTTCACCCCCATGGCCCCGCCCGTCCTGGTGAGAGAAGAGGCCCTCGTCGGCACTGGTTTCTTCCCCGGGGACCGTGAGCAGGTCTACGAGATCCCCGAAGACGACCTGTTCCTGGTCGGGACGTCTGAGGTGCCGCTGGCTGCGTATCACATGGACGAGATCTTCGACCTGGAGGACCTGCCGATCCGGTACGCGGGGTTCTCGACCTGCTTCCGTCGCGAGGCCGGGACATACGGCAAGGACACCGCCGGGATCTTCCGCGTGCATCAGTTCGACAAGGTCGAGATGTTCGCCTTCGTACACCCCGACGAGTCGGTCGCCGAGCACGACCGGCTGCTTGGAATCGAAGAGAGCCTGGTGCAGGCGCTCGAAGTCCCGTACCGGGTGGTCAACGTCGCCGCCGGCGATCTGGGCGCCTCGGCGGCCAAGAAGTACGACATCGAAGCGTGGTACCCGTCACAACAGACGTATCGGGAGGTCACGTCGTGCTCCAACACAACAGAGTTCCAGGCGCGTCGACTCAAGGTCCGCGCCAAGACCGATGCCGGCAACCGGATCATCCACACGCTCAATGGCACCGCAGTCGCAGTCGGGAGGACGATCCTCACGATCCTCGAGAACCACCAGCAGTCGGATGGCAGCGTCGTGATCCCCGAGGCGCTGCGCCCCTACACGGGCTTCGACGTCATCGAGCCTGCATGAGCGAGGCCTCCGATCCGATATTCGCCCGGATCGCCCGACGCTATGACTTCATCAACGTGCTGCTTTCGTTCGGCCGCGAACAGGCGTGGCGGCGACGTGGGATCGCCCATCTGCCTCCCGGTCGGATCCTCGACCTGGGCAGCGGCACCGGGGCCGCCGACCCCGTCTTGCACGGGTTCGATGTCGTGGGCCTCGATCCCGTGTCCGAGATGCTGCAGCTCTCGCCGATGAGCGATCGGGTGGTGGCGATCGGAGAGTCGATGCCGTTCGCCGACGAGTCGTTCGAAGGGGTGTTCAGCGCCTACGTCTTTCGCAACCTGACCTCGATCGACCGGACCCTGGGTGAGATCCGCCGCATCCTCAAACCGGGTGGCAAGGCCGTGATCGTCGACCTCTCCAGGCCGCGCAACCCGATCCTGCGCTTCCTTCATCGGCTCGGCTCGGCGATCGCCCTCCCGCTCGCAGGCCTGATCGTCCGGGCGCCCGGTGACTACTGGTATCTCCACAAATCGCTGGACAAGCTCGCGCCCGTCGAGGAGTTGTATGCGGATGGCCCACTCCGGGTGGAACGGACCTGGCGGATGGGCCCGTTCGGTTTCGTCTACGGAGCAGTCCTGGCGAAGTGAGCCGGGTGGCGGCGGCGCTCGTCGTTCTGCTGTCCGCCTGCGGTGGACACTCCGACACGATCGAGAGCGATCTCGCGGCGGCCTCTGAGATCATCCACATCCCGGCTTCCGCTGCGGAGCCGATCGGGCGTGATCGGCACGGGTTCACGAACCCGAACTCCGAAGCCACGCTCGACGTCTTCGAGGTGGCTGCTGCCGGGGTTGATCGCTTCGAGGTCTTCCAGGCCCCCAGAGCCGATCCGATAGAGTTCGTGCGCAATGCGCCATCGCTCGGTGCTCTGGCGAACGTGCTCGAACCGGCAGAGTCGGTCGTGGTCATTCTCATCCCACTCCTGGACCCGACCCGAGACTTCCGCGTCGACTTCGATGCCCGCTTCATCTCACTCGACGGTTCGGGGTCGGTCGTTGCGGCCGATTACCCGGACGCAACGATCGATCGGTTGGGCTCGCTCTTCGACTTCGGTCGTGGTGAGGGATACGAGCCCGCCGAGTCCCTGGCGATCACTGCCCAGGGCATCAACTCGGATGTGCCAAGCCCGATCGAGGACCAGGCAGTGACGATCCTGCTCGGCGACTGAGGCGGCCACGCCGGACCACAGGCCATCGAGGTCATGCCGACCACGGGTGATCCCCTCCCTCGGGAGGGCGTTCGCCGGATGAGCCAGGCACCCCTGCGGCACCCGGGACAAACCTCTTAGGGCTGCTTCCTTCCGGACCTGACCCGGTTCGTGGTGTCCCGCTGCGCAGGACCCGCGCTCGAGGCGAACGCCCACCCCAAGAAGGGGAGTTGCGAGTGTACGAGCGGGGCACGGTTTTCACGAACGCCACTCTCCGCCACATCCGGCCACTGCATGCGGTATGTTCGTCCCCATGGTTCCGTTCGTCGGTGGATATGTGGCCGGTGCTCGAGCGAAGACTCGAGCAGCGGCGATGGGGCTCTCGGCCCACGCCCTCGAGATCGACCTTCGCACGATGGGCGAACAGGACGAGCGCGCCGAGCGCCTCACCGTCGTGGTCGAGGCGCTGTGGGAGATCCTCAAGCGAGAGGGCTACACCGATGCCGACCTGGAGAACGAGATCAATGCGGTGATCGCCCGCCGGGACGAGGGAACGGCTGCGGCCAAGGGTCAGCCCTGCCCCGAGTGCGGCGCCCGGATCGCCGCCGGCAAAGACATGTGCCAGTACTGCGGTCACCACGTCGACGTCGAACCGAATCCACTCGGGAACCTCTGAACCCATCGCGCGCTCACGGCGTGGGTGCCCCTCATCGATCGCGCTCTCCGGCGTTCTACCTCTGGCTGCTCAAGGTCGCCTACGACGTGATCAGCGAGGCCAAGGTCAACCAGCCCAAGGTGGCATCGGCCCTGAACGCAGTGTGGATCCTGTTCCTGGTCTCGTGGACGATCTACCCGGTCGCCTATCTGATGCCGGTGATCTCCGAGACTGCGGGCGGAGTGGTCGCCCGACAGGTGATCTACAGCTTCGCCGACATCTTCTCCAAGGCGGTCTACGGTGTGATGCTCGGCTACATCGCTCAGAAGCTCAGCGCCGACGAGGGTTACGAGCCCGCCATCCGGACCTCGTTCTGGGAGCGTCGCCAATCAAGGTCTCCTGACCTGCGTTCGAAAGAGCGCCTCGAGCCTCTTCAGCGTCGTTCTGCGAAGAACTCGCTGAGGAGGTTCGAGCTCTGTTCGGCCAAGACGCCGGCGGTCATCTCGACCCGGTGGTTGAGGCGGGCGTCCTGAGGGATGTTGTAGAGCGACCAGCACGCCCCGGCCTTGGGGTCGGCAGCACCGTAGACCAGGTATCCGAGTCGCGCCTGTTGGATCGCACCGGCACACATGGCGCACGGCTCCAGAGTGACTACGAGGGTGTGGTCGGTCATTCTCCAATCGTCGGAGCCCGACGCAGCGGATAGCACCAACAGCTCGGCATGTGCCAGCGGATCTTTGCGCTCCTCGCGTCGGTTGTGGTCGGACGCCACCACGTCTCCCTTGGCGTCGATGAGGACTGCGCCGATGGGGACGTCACCGTGATCCAGAGCCCGACCGGCCTCGGACAGGGCGATCTCCATCCAGGCGTCGAGCTGTTCGCGGGAGTTGGTCATCTGGCCTCGTGGCAGGAGTTTGAGTACTCTACGGCCTCGCCCGATCACGTATCGAGGCCCCGGAGGGGTCGCATAGTCAGGTCTAGTGCGCAGCATTGGAAATGCTGTAAGGGTTCACGCCCTTCGAGGGTTCAAATCCCTCTCCCTCCGCCCGTTCTTGTGACGGAAACAGGTGGTATATCGCCGTTTTCGTCACAAGAACGATTCAGGTAGCCTCACCGCGCCTGGAGGGGTCGCATAGTCCGGTCTAGTGCGCTGCACTCGAAATGCAGTAAGGGTTCACGCCCTTCGTGGGTTCGAATCCCACCCCCTCCGCCAGCTCGCTCTCGGCGAGCTGCGCCCGGCGCTCGACGTTCGCCGACGGGTCGTCTTGGAGGGGTGACCGAGCGGTCGAAGGTGACGGTCTTGAAAACCGTTGAACCCTCACGGGTTCCGTGGGTTCAAATCCCACCCCCTCCGCCAAATGCCCTGTCACGACGGGCTATTTCAGCTC
>JAHEIN010000174.1 GCA_024639335.1 bacterium
AGGCCCAGACGCCGGCAAAGCAATCCGCCTGGAGCTCGAGCCGGATCGAATAGTCGTTCGACTGTGAGGGGTTCTGCTGCTGGAGCGTCCGGACCTCGTCGCTGATTCCCAGGACGTTCTGGACGTGATGCGCGACCTCATGGGCAACGACGTAGGCCGGAGCGAAGTCCCCGCGAGCGCCGAACTGGCGCGCCAGCTGGTCGAAGAAGTCGAGATCGACGTAGACGTTCTCATCGAGCGGGCAGTAGTGCGGCCCGATCTGTTCGAGCGCTCCCCCGCACGCCGAGTCGGTGGCCGTCTCGAACAGCACGAACGTGGAGTCGCGGTATTGGAGATCGGCGGAGGCGAAGATGTCTCGCCAGACGTTCTCGGCATCGGTGAAAACGGCACCCAGATACTCGGCGAGCTCGGCATTTGGATCGTTGGCAGGATCTAGGGGGGCGGCTTCCCCTCCTCCCTGGGCCGGAGGCGGTTGCATCTGTTCGAGCATCGGACCCAGCGATTCCAGCCCGCCTTCACCACCGCAGAATGCCAGGGCGAGAAACAGGATCAGCACGAGACCACCTCCGCCTCCGACGGCAACTCCACCCCTCCGCACACCAGGACGGCCGCGCCGATCCTCGATCCTCGATGTCTGCTGGGTTGGCTTGCGGTACCTGACCATGGCGCCCCTTCTTCGATCAGCCGGTCACTCTACGGCCTTCCCGAGTACCCGGACCCCCGCAGCTTCTCGTGCCCGAGACCCCCCGGGTAGGGTGTTCCCCATGTCACGTCGACAGGCCGCTCTGGCCGTGTCCGTGTTCTCCTTCCTCACCCTTGCTCTCGTGGTGACGCCCGTTCGCGCACAGACCGACATCGATGACGCCCGGCGGCAAGAAGAGCGGGCTGCCGCAGACGCCGAAGGTGCCTTCGAAATCGTCGATGCTGCGGTTGCGGAACGCGCTGCGATCGAGGCCGAGCTGTTCGAGGTCCTCGATCGATACCAGGCGAACGCCGAGCGCCTGGCGGAGACCTCGGCAGCGCTGGACGGTCTGAACGACACATTGGCGGTCGCCGAGGCGCGTCAGGAAGCGACTCGAGATTCCTTCGAAGCCCAGGCGGTGGCCGCGTACATGAATGCGGTCGGCTCGACCGCCGTGATCGTCATCGATACGGGCTCGATCGAATCTGCGATGGTCGCTCAAGAGACGCTCGGACGCTCGAGCCGAGCCACCCTGGCGGTGCTCGATGGGTTCCTGGCCTTTCGGGATCAGGTCGACGAGATACGAGACGCCACGGCAGCTCGAGCCGAGCAGGCCGCAGAGGTTCAGACCGATCTCGATGGCGATGCTGCCGAGCTGGAGCGGTTGTTCGCCACCGCGAACGCCGACGTGGCGGCTGCCTACCAGCAGGCACTCGAGGCCGAAGCCCGGCTGACGAGCGCGACCGAGACTCTGCAGACCGCCCGGCAAACCACCACCACGACAACCGCACCCCCAGCGGACAGCACGTCGACAACGGCGAGCCCAACGACCACCACGACGACGAACCCGACGGCACCCGAGGCGAACGCAACAACATCAACAACAACCACCACAACAAGCACGACGACGACCACCACCAGCACGACGGCGCCTCCCAGTTGGCCACCGATCCCGATCAACTCGGCCACATACGGCTGGCGCCAGATGCTCGAAGCGCACTTCGCAGCCGACCTCGTACTCGACGCCCTGGTCATCATCCAGTGCGAGTCGGTGGGAGATCCCTCGGCGGTGAACCCCTACAGCGGGGCGAGCGGACTGTTCCAGTTCATGCCCGGCACGTGGGCCGTCGCTTCCGTCGAGGCTGGAGTCGGCGACCGCTCGGTGCTCGACGGCGAGGCGAACATCATCGCAGCCTCGTGGCTCGCCGAGTACTACCGCTCGCGGGGCTTCGATCCATGGCGCCCTTGGTCGTGCCGATCGTTGTTGTGACGAAGGAGATGTACGAGAACGGTCGCACCGCCGAAACGGTCGTGTAACAACAGTGGGCGACAGTGCATCCACACGACCAGGAGGACGCCGATGCGTGAGACGATGGTCCAGAACGGAGACGCGACCTCGACCACCCTGATCGAAGGGGTCGCCGCGACGTTGAGAAGGCTCGAGCGCGAGGCGGAACACCCGGATTTCTCGAGCCATGCATCGCGGAGGCTCGCCACCTTTCAGCGTACGTTGGCGAAGGCACTGCAGGCAGCCCACCTCGAGACCGTGCAGGAGTTGGGAGTCGGCTGAGGCATTGCTCCGGCTCCGCCGCTGCCGGTGGATTCACATGGGGATGGCTTCACCGGTCGCGGAATCGAAGAGTCGGAGCGATGCCTCAACCCACGTCAATTCCACGCGGGCGCCTGCGTCCAGGCCCGCGTCGGCAGGCAACGCCACCGAGAATCCGACACCGGGATGACGCCCGAGCCCGAAGTAGGCGCGCGCACCCGAACCGAGGTCCTCGACTCGTCCGATTGTGACGTGGATGGTCTTGTCGAATGACGTCCCGGGCTCGGCGATGCGCAGCTCGGCGGGATAGCAGCCGACGAGCACACGGCTCGGCACCCCCTCCGGCAGGTCGAAGGCCACCCGGTCCCTGCCGATCTCGAGAACTCGGTCGCGGCGAACCGCTCTGGCCGGGATGAGATTCATGGGCGGATCGCCCACGAAAGCTGCGACATCGGCGGCCATGGGCCTGTCGTAGACCTCCCTCGGTGGACCGACCTGACGGATCCGCCCGTCCATCAACACCGCCAGGTGGGTCGAGACCGACATCGCCTCCGACTGTTCGTTGGTCGCCAGCAGCATCGTGAGACCGGACTCGGCATGCAGTCGCCGGATCTCGGCTCGGAACCGTCGGCGAATGCCGGCATCGGCCTGGGCGAGCGGTTCGTCCAGAAGAACGACGGTCGGGTCCGCTCGACTCAGCGCCCGGGCCGTGGCCACCTGGCCTCGTTGTCCTCCGGAAAGCGTGCGGGGGAAACGACTCCAGAATCGGCGCACACCGACCCGCGATGCGGCCGATCTCGCCTCCTCGGTGGCCGTGGCCTGGTCGTATCCCTGGACACGCCATGGAAACTCGAGATTCGAGCCGACGGTCATGTGCTCGTACAGCGCGTCGTCCTGGAAGACCATCGCAACCCGATTCCTCCAGGGCGATCGCGAATCCACCGGCACCCCATCGATGGCGACGGAACCGGAAGTCGGGCCCTGCAAGCCGCTCACGAGACGAAGCATGCTGCTCTTGCCCGATCCGCTCGGCCCGATCACCGTCATCAGGGCACCGTCGGGAACCTCGAGTGTGACTTCCTCGAGGATGACACGCTCATCGATCTCGAGCCCTACGCGGTCGAACGAGATGGTCGCCATGAGCCGACGCTACCGGCCTGCGCTGATATCGAACCCGGGAAGTTCCATGCAATCATGCTCCGGATGCATGCCTCATCATCTCTCGGAGCGGCGCCGACCGCGGACGGAGTGCGATTCGCGCTCCACTCCGATGTCGCCGATGCCGTCGAGGTCTGCCTCTTCAACGGCACCGAGGAGATCCGCATTTCGCTTGACCGAGATCGCGAAGGGGTCTTCTCGGGGCACGTCCGGGGCATATCGCCTGGAGCGAGGTACGGGTTCAGAGTGCACGGACCATGGGATCCGAAATCGGGCCAGCGATGCAATCCCGCCAAGTTGTTGCTGGATCCATATGGCCGCCGGTTCGATGGGGCAGTCTCGAGCAACCCGGCCATCTATGGTCACGACGTCGACGACCCGTCCCGGGTCTCCCCGCTCGATTCTGCGCGATTCGTGATGAAGTCCGTGGTGATAGACGACGCTTTCGACTGGGGTGACGACCGCAGCCCCGAGCACTCGATGGCCGACACGGTGCTCTACGAGACCCACGTCAAGGGGATCACGAAGACCCATCCCGACATTCCCGCCGAGCTCCGCGGGACGTATGCCGGGCTGGCTCATCCCGTGGCGATCGACCATCTGACTCGACTCGGCGTGACGGCGGTCGAACTCCTGCCCATCCACCAGTTCGTCCAGGATCAGCACCTGATCGATGCCGGGCGGCGGAACTACTGGGGATACAACAGCATCGGCTTCTTCGCCCCCCACAACGGCTACGCCGCGACCGACGATCCGGTCCGTGAGTTCAAGGGGATGGTGAAGCACCTCCACGCGGCCGGGATCGAGGTGATCCTCGATGTCGTCTTCAACCACACCGCAGAGGGCAACCATCTCGGTCCCACTCTCAGTTTCCGGGGCATCGACAACGACGCCTACTACCGGCTGGCGGAAGACCGCAGCCTGTATCTCAACTGGACGGGGACCGGGAACACGCTCGACATGTCGAACCCGCAATCGCTCCAGATCGTCATGGACAGCCTGCGGTATTGGGTCTCGGAGATGCGAGTCGACGGCTTCAGGTTCGACCTCGCGACCGTGCTCGGGCGAACGCGCTCCGACTTCGATCCATGGGGAGCGTTCTTCGGAGCGGTCAGCCAGGACCCGGTGCTGGCAGGCGTGAAGATGATCGCCGAGCCATGGGACGTCGGACCCCACGGCTACCGGGTCGGTGAGTATCCCCCAGGGTGGGCCGAGTGGAACGATTCGTTCCGAGACGTGACCCGCGACTTCTGGCGGTCGACGCAAGGCGCGCTCCCGTCATTCGCCGGACGCCTGACCGGCAGCGCCGACATCTTTGGCCCGTCAGGGCGAAACCAGACGGCGTCGATCAACCTGATCACGGCCCACGACGGGTTCACGCTGGCGGACGTGGTGTCGTACAACGACAAGCACAACGAGACGAACGGGGAGGGCAACCGCGACGGGCACTCGGACAACCGCTCGTGGAACAGCGGGGTCGAAGGGCCCACCGATGACCCGGAAGTGCTCACCATTCGACGACGAAGGCAGCGGTCGATGCTTGCGACCTTGATGCTCGCACAGGGTGTCCCCATGGTGCTGGGGGGAGACGAGATCGGGCGAACCCAACGCGGCAACAACAACGCCTACAACCAGGACAACATCATCTCCTGGTACGACTGGCAGCACACAGATCGAGATCTGATGGAGTTCACCTCCCGGTTGATCGATCTGAGGCGCTCACACCCGACATTCCGGCGAACGTGGTGGCTCCCCGAACACGGTGAGGCCGGACAAGTCGAGTGGTTCACTCCCTCCGGCGAGAAGAAGTCGATCGACGACTGGCACAAGCATTACGCCCGATCGGTGACCGTGTCGTTCGATGGCGCACGGGTGGTCCACGACAACGAGGTCGTCGCAGACAACGATTTTCTGCTCATGGCGAACGCCTCGGACACCGAGATCGAGTTCACGATCCCGCCCGTGATCGGAGAGGTCGGTTGGGAGCTTGCGCTCCACACCGAGCCCGACGTGGACCTGGTGCTCCACAACGGCTCGATCACGTTGCCGCGCTTCGTGCTTGCCGTTCTCAGGCGGGCCTGAGCTCGTCTGATCAGCAGCAGGCCGAGGTCGACTTGGTGAGCGTGTCGGAGTCGTCCAGGACGGTGTACCACTCCCACTCCGCGCCATCGGGATCGGAGACGAACACCTTGTCCTGCTTGGCGTAACAGCACTCGACGCCCTGTTCTTCGAACGTGGTGAGCCCGGCATCGACGAACGCCTTGGTCGCGGTGTTGACAGTGGGTGT
>JAHEIN010000175.1 GCA_024639335.1 bacterium
CCGCTGCACCCGTTTCAGGTCGAGTTGCTCAAACTCCAGCGTCACCTCGAAGCCGAGCAGATCCCGATGATCGTGCTGTTCGAGGGCCGTGACGCGTCGGGCAAGGGTGGGACGATCCGCCGGATCACCCGGTTCATGAACGAGAAGCGCTTCCGCGTGGTCGCGCTCGGCAAGCCGAACCAAGAACAGAAGACCCAGTGGTACTTCCAGCGGTACGTCACGCAATTCCCTTCAGGCGGCGAGATCGTCCTGTTCGACCGTTCCTGGTACAACCGGGCGCTCGTCGAGCCCGTCTTCGGGTTCTGCTCCAAGGACGACTACCGGGACTTCCTCAGAGGCGTCGTCGGTTTCGAGAAGGATCTCGTCCGCCAGGGGACGGTGCTCGTGAAGTTGTACTTCAGTGTCGACAAAGCGACGCAGGCCGAGCGGTTCGCGCGCCGGCACAACGATCCCCTCCGTCAGTGGAAGCTCAGCGAGATCGATCTGCAGGCACAGGAGTACTGGGACCAGTTCACCGAAACGAAGCATCGGATGCTGGAGCGCACGTCCACGACCACGGCGCCGTGGACGATCATCCGTTCGAACTCGAAGTCGAAGGCTCGGCTCAACGCCATGAAGGTGATCCTCAACGCCGTGGACTACGCAGGGCGGAATCCCGAGCTGGACTTCAAGCCAGACCCCTCGGTCGTCGTCTCTGGCGAAGCGGAACTCGATCGGATGGATCGGGAACGAGACCAGCTCGGCCGGTCGCTGCTCTGAGCGCGACGCCGACCCGTTCGGCAGTCGAAGATCCGCTGTACACGGTGACTTTGCGGGTCGTATAGTCGGAAGTAGTTGGTTCCGGGTGGGGTGCTCTGCGCTCACTCCGCCCGGGACCGCCCCTTTCAGACGGTCAGCTGCTCGTTCGACAGCTCGAACAGCTGCTCGGCCGGTGTGAGTACCGACCCGAGCAGACCGTTCGCCGTCGGCAGGATCTGCTCGCAGTAGAAGCGCGCGATCTGCTGCTTCACGAGCAGCGTGTCGTCGCCCGACCCGGCGTCGATGAGCGCCGCCGCTGCGATCGCAGACTTCGCCAGGAAGGCAGCTCCGACGACCGTACCCCACATCCGGGTGAACGGCGTGGCGCCGGCCACGGCGTCCGCGTATTGGCCTGCCGCCATCCTGGCCCCGACATGGGTCGAAGCCTCGGTCAGGGTGCCGACAGCCCGATCGAGCTCGTCGGCCGACCGTTCGAATCCCTCGAGCGACCGCAGCTGCGAAGCGATGCCGCTCATCTCGGCGAGGTACTCCTTCACCACCTGACCGTCACGGAGCGGCACCTTGCGGGTCACCAGGTCGAGCGCCTGGATGCCGTTCGTTCCCTCGTAGATCGGAGCGATCCGGGCGTCTCGAAGGAACTGTGCGGCACCGGTCTCCTCCACGTAGCCCATGCCGCCATGAACCTGGACACCGAGCGACGCCATCTCGACGCCCAGGTCGGTGCACCAGGCCTTGAGGATGGGGATCATCAGGGCCACGCGTTCCGACGCTGCGGCGCGGGTGTCGTCGTCGTCGCCGTGGTTCTCGATGTCGATCCTGGCCGCAGTGTCGTAGAGGGCGGCGCGCATCGCCTCGTTGTTCGCCCGAATCGTCAGCAGCATCCGTCGTACGTCGGGGTGGTTGATGATCGCTGCTGGGGCATCGCCGCCGAGCGGCTTCGACTGGATGCGCTCGGAGGCATAACGGGCCGCCTTCTGATAGGCCATCTCGCCGATCGCCAGGCCTTCGACGGCAACGCCGATGCGGGCGGTGTTCATCATCGTGAACATGTACTTCATGCCACGTTGCTCCTCGCCCACGAGATAGCCGACGGCACCGCCCTCGTCGCCGAAGGACAAGACGCAGGTGGGAGAGGCGTTGATCCCCATCTTGTGCTCGATCGAGACGACTTTGACGTCATTGCGTTCACCGGGGTTGCCTTCGGCATCGGGGATGTACTTCGGGACGATGAACATGGAGATCCCGCGAGTTCCCGGAGCCGCGTCCGGTGTCTTGGCCAGAACGAGGTGGATGATGTTCTCCGTGAGGTCGTGTTCACCCCAAGTGATGTAGATCTTCTGTCCGGTGATCCGGTAGGTCCCGTCCCCCTGGTCCACCGCCCTCGTCGAGATCGTCCCGAGGTCCGAGCCGGCATGTGGCTCCGTGAGGCACATGGTCCCTGTCCACTGACCGGTAGCGAGTTTCTCGAGGTATGTGGCCTGCTGCTCGTCGGACCCGTGTTCGATGAGCGCGTCGATCGCCCCCTGGGTGAGCAGCGGGGCGAGCGAGAACGCCATGTTGGCCGACGTGAACATCTCCTGGAGGACGATGCCCACCGCATAGGGGAATCCTCCGCCGCCGGCCTTCTCGGGCAGGTGAACGCCGGGCCAGCCCGCCGCCACGAACTTGTCGTAGGCCTGTTTGAATCCCTCCGGCGAGGTGACCGTACCGTCGTCGTTGAGCACCGAACCCTCTTGATCGCCGACCCAGTTGGTCGGGGCGATCACCTCGGAGAAGAAGCGGCCGGCCTCGGACAGCACGCCCACGGCGGTGTCCGGGTCTGCGTGCTGAAAACCGTTGAGCTTCGAGACACGATCGAGATCCGACACGTGGCGGAGCACGAACTCCATGTCATCGAGCGGGGCGGTGTATTCGGACACGAGAACTCCTGAGACCGGGTGCTCTCAAGAATACCGACCGAACGGTCGGTATCCGAAGAGGCGTAGCACGACAGCAGGGATGCAGACACTGTCGGTATCGCGACCATGCCGGTGGCGGTCTATCACCGCCAACCGTTGTATGACGTCGATGGCTGCCAAGACCAGGCCCAACTCCAGACGCGAGCGAGCCGCGGCGAAGGCGCGCGCCGCACGCCGAAACCGGATCCTCACCGCCCTCATGCTCGGCGTCATCGGGATCGCCCTGGTCGCCGTGGTGATCGCCTCCTTCACCGGCGGATCGGACGCGCCGACCGGAGCCACCGAACCGACCGGGTGGGACCTGCCCGAGCTCGATGGCGATGGCCGCGTCGCGCTCGCCGACTTCGAGGGCACCCCGACGGTTGCTGCGTTCTTCGCTGCCTGGTGCACCGTGTGTGTCGACGAGCTTCCGGAGTTCGCCGCTGCCTCCCAACTGGTGGAAGGCCAGGTCGACTTCGTTGGCATCGACATGATGGACAACGGCACCGGTCTCGGACTCGCCGAGCGAACCGGGATCGCCGGATTGTGGCCGCTGGCCCGCGACGTTGGCGGCATCGACGGTCGCGGGCTCGCCACTGCATTCGGCGCACAGGGTTCACCCATGACAGTGATCTACTCGCCCGACGGCGAGCCGCTCGACGTGATCCGCGGAGGAATCTCCGGCCAGGCGCTCATCGACCGCCTGGTGAACCTCTTCGACATCGAAGTCTGAGTTGATGAGGGGACTGAATCCCCTCGAACCCCAACGCCTGGCTGGGTGTCGTGGAGGGGTGGTCGTGGCAGCGACGGTGGGTTGAGGTTGTGTTGATGAGGGGTTTGAATCCCCTCGGACGGCGTCACAACCGAAAGCGCTCGGCGAGACCGTTCGTAACAGGTTGCACACTGAACCGTCTTCAGTTTCGAAAGCAACATGCCGAGGAATACGCCATGTCATGTTCGGGGGAGAACAGAATCAGCCGGGCCTTCGTCGCCTCGATGGCCATCGCATTGGCCTTCTTTGGTCCACCGACCGCCGAAGCCGCTGAAAGCGACGCCGCGGCACCCGTCCTCGAAGCGTTCGACTTGAGCTCGATGGTGTTCCCGGTAGTCAGTGAACGGGACCCCATCTCCGACTCGTTCGACGACTGCCGTGGTTCGGGATGCGGCCGGCTCCATGCCGCCACCGACCTCATGCGACCGAAGATGACCCCTGTGGTGGCAGTCGCCGACGGAGTCATCTCTTGGATGGGCACGGTCGAGGAGGGCAAATGTTGTTACGTCTTCATCGACCACCCGGGTGATTACAAGACCGGCTACATCCATCTCAACAACGACACGCCGGGAACCGACGACGGCCTCGCAAACGGGATCGCCGAAGGCATCACCGAAGGGGCGATCGTCAGGAAGGGACAGCTGATCGGATGGGTCGGCGACAGCGGCAACGCCGAATACTCCGGGTCGCATCTCCATTTCGAGATCCGCTACTACGGCAACGGATTCGAAGAACGGATCAATCCCTACCCCCATCTTCTGACGGCTCCGATCCTCTCCGAACCGGGCGGTGCTCCAGCCCCGGAGCCCGAGCCCGAACCGTTCATCGGAGCCTCGTTCGCCGATGACGACGGTTCCCCGCACGAAGTCGACATCGAGCGGCTCGTCGAGTTGGGTGTCACGCGGGGCTGTAGCGAGACCGAGTATTGCCCGCAGAACTCCATCACTCGTGGCCAGATGGCTGCGTTCGTTCGACGCTATCTCGACCTGGGGGCCGGTGATGCAACCAGCCCCTCGTACATCGACACGGACGGCCACCACTTCTCCGCGGACATCGAGGCGATCACCGACGCCGGAATCGGCTTCGGCTGCGGCGAGTTCGACTACTGCCCTGATGCGCCGCTCACCAGAGAGGAGATGGCGAGATTCCTGGTCGGCACCTTCGAAATCCCGTTGCTCGAAGCCCCTGCCGGCGTGTTCGACGACATCGAGGCGAACCCCTACTCGGAGTACATCGAGGCCATCCGGGCCGTCGGTGTCACGCTCGGCTGCACCGAGACCTCCTATTGCCCATCCGACGCGGTCACCCGCGAACAGATGGCCTCGTTCTTCGTCCGCGGCCACGATCTGTGACTTGTGGGGGTTGCGACCCCCCACACCCCCCGGGCTTGGCTCGCCACCCGTGAGAGGTGCTCAGTAGGCCGTTGTCGACCAGCCGCCAAGAGCCGGCAGCCAATGGCCGGCGGCGGAGCCGCCGCTACACCGCCTGGCTCATCGAGATGACTTCGACGAGGGTCGGACGGTCGGTGATGGCCAGCGCTTCTTCGAACACCGCCGGGAGCGCTGCGGTTGCGGACACCCGGAAGCCGACTCCGCCACAGAGTCGGGCGTACTCGGCGAAGTCGGGGTTGACCAGGCTCGTCTGATAGATCGGATGGAGCGCACCGACCTGCTCGCGGCTGATCTTGCCGAGTTCGGAGTTGTTCAACAGCACGTGCGTGATGCCCATCCCGTACTTGACCGCGGTCGTGAACTCGGCCATGTATTGGCCGAACCCTCCGTCTCCCGACACCGACACGACCTTGCGTCCGGTCCCGGCTGTTGCCGCCCAGAGACCCATCGCTGCCGGGAATGCGTATCCGATCGAGCCGAGATAGCCCGACATCACCACGTCGAGGCCCCGCTTCGCCTCCAGGTAGTGGCCGAAGGCATAGGTGTTGTTGCCGACATCCACCGCCAGGGCGGCGTCCTCTCCGAGTGCGTCGCCGAGCGCGGCGAAGACAGCTGCCGGGTGCATCCGCCCGGATTCGTCGGTCTGGGCGGCTCGACGGGCTTTGACCCGGCGCCAGTTGGCCACCCGCTCCGCCATCTCCTGATGGATCACCGGACGACTCT
>JAHEIN010000039.1 GCA_024639335.1 bacterium
GTGAAGATCTCTTCCGATGACTCGGTCTTGCAGCCTCCCGGTATGCGCTGTGGACGATCTGCTGTGGGCCTCGCTTCGCATCGGCGCTCAGGGCCTGCGGCCGCTACCACGCCGACTTCCCGTCGTGCGAATGGCGGCCCGATGTGCGCCATGCGCCATCGCGGGGTCTGAGCCATCCGCTCGATGGAGGACGAGTGGACCCGATCGATCGCCATCGTGCTCTGAGCCGCCACGTTGAGTTCACCTAGTGCAAGAACATACCGGCGCCTGACTCACGCCGCTCGTACTCCCGCGATCTCTGGGGCGCACCCTCGCGAGGCGCACAGCGCAAGGCTCAAAGCGGATGGCGGGATGGCGCCAGCCCGACTTCAGGCGTTCCGGCGGCCGAGACACCGATATCGCAGCCCGGCCTCGCTCACCAGCTCGGGGTCCAACAGGTTCCGAGCGTCGAACACGGTCTCACCGGCCATGCGCTTGGCGACTTCCGCGAGATCGACTCTCAGGAACTCGGGCCACTCGGTTGCGATCAGGAGGAGGTCGGCTCCCTCGACGATCTCCAACGGTCCGGCCGCACTCGGGTATTCGTCCGTTCGCGCTTCGGGATCCCAGGCGACGACCGTTGCTCCGAGGGCAGCGAGCTCATCGGCAATCGCCAGCGCGGGAGAGGCGCGGACATCGTCGGTCCCGGCCTTGAAGGAGATCCCCCACATGGCGATCCTGGCTGCGGAGAGGTCACCATCGAGTTCCCGAACGATCCGCTCGACGATCCGGCTTCGTTGCATGTCATTGGTCGAGATCACCGATTCCAGCATTGGGAAGGCGTACCCGTTGTCGCTTGCGATCGTGACAAGCGCCGACGTGTCCTTCGGGAAGCACGATCCCCCGTAGCCGGGACCCGGACGCATGAAGTGGCCGCCGATCCGCCGGTCCAGCCCGACGGCGTGCAACACGTGTGTGACATCTGCTCCGACCTCCTCGGCCAGATTGGAGATGGCGTTGAAGAAGGTGAGTCGCGTGGCCAGATATGCGTTGGCCGCATACTTCGTCAGTTCGGCCGAGACGGGATCGGTCACCACGACCTGGGCTTCGAGCCCGTCATACAGACGACGCAGCACCTCGGCGTCGGCAGGGAATTCGGCACCGATGACGATTCGCTCCGCCTTGAGGAAGTCGTCGACCGCCGAGCCCTCGGAGAGAAACTCGGGGTTGGAGACGACCGATGCGGAGCATCCGGCTCCGTCGAGGATCGATCGCAACAGCGCGTTGGTCCCAACCGGAACGGTCGACTTCACGACGACAATGCTCGACGGCGCCAGGGCCGGCACCAGATCACGGACCGCCGACTCGAGAATGCTCAGGTCTGCCCGTCCATTGCCATCCGGTGGAGTCGGGAGCGCCAAGAAGATGACATCCGCCCCTGAGACGGCCTCGTGGTTGTCCGAGTGCAGAGTGATCAGTCCGTGTTCGATCGCTCGTGCGAACAACTCCTCCAGCCCCGGCTCATAGATCGGCATTTTGCCTGCGCTCAGCTGTTGGAGGCGCCCGAGATCCGATTCGCCGACCCGTACCGAGTGGCCGAGGTGTGCAAGACCGGCGGACTGCACGAGCCCAACGTATCCGGCACCGATGACCGTGACGTTCATGATGTGATCCCCATTCGGAAATGTCCCAATACCCTCCTCAAAGGGTAACGACGATTCTCTATCGGACCAGGGGCCGGGAGACCTAACCTATTACCGGGATCGGGCTGGTGGCTAGGTGAGCTAGGCGCCGGCGGTGGTGTCGTCGTCCCCGACGATGACCACCGCACCCAGGTCCGGGCCGATCGTCCCGACCTCGACGGTGCCGAAACCCAGGTCATCGGCGATGAGCTCGCCGAAGGCCACCGTGTCGGGGCGAACCAGGATCGTCGTCGTGGCGAAATCCTCCCGATCGGCGTCCCCGACGCTTGCGATGTCGAAGCCGTCCTTCTCCAGACGCTCCGCCATCGAGCCTGCGCTGCCCGACACACCGTTGCCATTCAAGACCCGGACACTGAGCCGCGATGGGTCGAAGGACACCATGGGCTCTCCCGCTCGGAACGCAGCGAGAATCTCATCGGCTTCGGGTTCCGATGGGATCACGACGCTGGCCCCGTCCACGGTCGAGACCGCACCCGGGAGAGTCACGGCTTCGATCTCGTTTGGCCTGACATCGCGCATGGTGAAGGCGAGCTGCACGAGAGACGCCTCGGCGAGCGTCGTGTCGACGGTGAGGTACCTGGCGAACCCACCCACCAGATCGCCCATCTCCACGATGGACGACGGGCGCGCCATGCCTCGCAAGATCGCAAAGATGAGCAGCTGCTGCCGTCTCGTCCGGCCGAAGTCGTTTGCATCGACGGACACCCAAGATCCGGACTGGAGCTCTTCGTACGACCGTGAACGAGCGAGTGCGAGTGCCTGGTACCCATCGAGCACCTGGCGGCCGGCATCGACGTCGAGGCCCGACTTTCCGTCTCTGGCCGGGAACGGGAAATCGATCTCCACTCCTCCGAGATCGTCGACGATGGCTTGGAAGCCGACGAAGTCGACCTCGACGTAGTGATTGACCGCCAAGCCGGTGAATTCGGCAACCGCCTCGACCACCAGCGGGGCTCCGCCGAAGGCGAATGCGGAGTTGATCCTGTCCTTGCCGCGTCCGGGGATGTCAACGTAGGTGTCACGGGGGATGCTGAGCATCTGTGCGGTTCCATCTTCCGGAACCACACGCAGCAGAATGATCACGTCGGCGCGCTCGCCGCCCGATGGCCCGAAGTTCTCGAGCGAATCGAGACCCTCGCGCGAGTCGGATCCGATCAGCAGAAAGGTGATGGGTTGTGACCGGTCGGCCACCGTGGGTGTCAGCGCCGGTACGACTTGATCGTTCGTGGTGACGTTCTCGTCGAACTGAGCCTCGGTGCTGCGGATCTGGAGGAACGCGAACAGCGCCACCAGGTTGAGGGCTGCGAGAAAGGCGAACATGGAGCGCTTGAGCCAGCGTCTTGGCTGCTGTGCGCGCGGGAGAGATTCGGTTTCGGTCGTCATCGAGGGATACCTAGGAAAAGGGAAGGTGTCGCAGTAGAGACGTCCACAACGCTACCAGAGTTCCAGAGCCTCGTATCCGGGCGGCCTGTGCTCCTTTCGCTATCGTTCCATCCGTTCGAATAAGGATCTGGAGAACATGGCGACGCTCCCACACGAAGGCACATACTCGGTGATGTACGGCAACCTCACCGTGTCTGTCGGTAGTGGATACCGGGGTGGATATCTCGCCCGTCCCGACCAGGCCGGACGTTGGCCGATCGTCGTCGTCGTGCACGATCTGGACGGCCTGGGCGCACATGAGAAGTACCTCGCTCGGCGGCTGGCCCGAAGGGGCCTCGCCGTCGTCTGCGTCGAGCTCTATCCCGAGTCCCCAGGCTCGGCGGACGCCGGTCTTCTGGCCTACAACACCCTGCCAGACGGGCAGGCGCTCCGGGTGCTCGACGAGACCCACGAGTATCTGTCGAGCGACGACATCACGTGGGCTCACACCGATCGGATCGGCATGCTGGGCCTCGATGTAGGCGGGAGATTCGCACTCATCACAGCGGCTCATCGGGCCTGGGTGGGTGCCTCAGCCCTGGCCTACGCGCCGCTGACCGGGGACGAAGAACGCGACTTCCCCGTCGCCGACATGCTCGGCCATCTGGCCACACCGGTGCTCGGTCTCTATGGCACCGACGACGATCTGATCGATCCCGCCAGTGTCGACGAAGCCCAATCCAGGAACCCGACCGGTCAATGGCTGCTCTACCAGGGGGTCGGCCACGGGTTCCTCGACGAGGTGGGCCCGAACTTCGACGCCGCCTCGTTCGAAGACGCAATCGTCCGCCTGTCGGAGTTCTTCGGCAGACATCTGCCGGCAGCAGAGATCATCGACCTGGGGTAAAGGTCGGCCTGGCGGCCTCCCGTCGTCGGTCATCGGTCATGAGTTGTCGGTTTCGCGAGGTTGGAATCCGTGGCCTCCCGGAGGACAACAGGGCCTGCACAAACGCCATCGTGGTCTGGTCGGCCTGACGCGCTTCGAACGGGACAAAGCCCCACACAGGCGACATCGCGCTTGGTCGCCGGTGAGGTTCGACCGACGACCGACGACCGAGAACCGAAGACGCCGATGCGGAGCGAGGCCTAATACCGAACGTGGGTGACCGCACCCGACGTCAACAGTTCTCGACCCGATGCGGTCTCGACAACGAGGGCGCCGGAAAGGTCGACATCGATGGCGCGGCCGGAGCCGTTCGGGTCCCAGGTGACGTTGCGGCCGAGGGTGGTGCACAGCCGGCGGTAGGTGTCGATCGGCCACTCATCGGGGCCGGCGTCCATGAGGCCGAGGAGTCGCTCGGCCCACCGCTCGGCGAGACCCGCTCCCGCCTCAGGACCGGGGTCGTGTCGATGGATGGCCGTCACGCCACCCGGAGCATCCGGCCACCAGAGATTCACACCCAAGCCCATCACCACGACACCTTCGGACGACTCGGCGAGGAGCCCGGCGACCTTCGCGTCTCCGATGAGCACGTCGTTCGGCCATTTCAGCGACGACCCATCGATCAGCTCGGCGACAGCGACTCCGGCCACCAAGGTGATCGGAGCCATCCCCTGCGGATCCCAGCCCGGCCGGAAGGCCAGCGACGCCGCCAGCGCGCGCGGCGCGGTCTGCCACGCCGAGCCGGATCTCCCCCGACCCTCTGTCTGACCGGTGGCAGTCATGAGCAGCGGCGTGGAGACGAATTCGTTGCGAGCGAGATCCTGCGTCGATGTGACCTCGCCCAGATGCCGGGCTGAATACGATGTAGCCATTGCAACCTCCGGTGAGTCAAACGCCGAGAGAGTCGGACGCGACCCTAGACAGGAGAACCGTGGGCACCGAGGCACGGATCGAAGAACTCAGGAAGCTGCGTGACGAGGCGTTCCATGCCGGAAGCGAACGCGCGATTGCGAGACAGCACGAGGCCGGCAAGCTCACCGCCCGCGAGCGGATCGATCTGCTCCTCGACAAAGGGTCGTTTCAAGAAGTCGACATGATGGCTCGCCACCAGGCCCGTGGGTTCGGGATCGAGAACCAGCGGCCCGCCGGCGATGCGGTTGTGACCGGGTGGGGCACCGTCGACGGCAGAACCGTGTTCGTCTTCGCCGAGGACTTCACGGTCTTCGGCGGGTCCCTGGGCCAGGCCGTGGCTGACAAGATCTGCAAGCTCCTCGACAAGGCGATGGAGGTCGGGGCGCCGGTCATCGGGCTCAAGGACTCGGGCGGAGCACGGATCCAAGAAGGTGTTGCCGCCCTGGATGGCTACGGCCGCATCTTCGAGCGCAACGTGCGAGCGTCGGGAGTCATCCCACAGATCTCGGTGATCATGGGCCCGTGCGCCGGCGGGGCCGTCTACTCCCCCGCAATCACCGACTTCATCTTTCAGGTGGAGCAGACCTCGCACATGTTCATCACCGGTCCTGACGTCATCAAGACCGTGACCGGTGAAGAGGTCACATTCGAGGAGTTGGGCGGAGCGCACACCCACGCTTCGAAATCGGGCGTGACCCACTTCGTGACCAAGAGCGGCGAGGACGCCATGGAGGCGGTTCGATACCTGCTGTCGTTCCTCCCGCAGAACAACATGGAACACCCGCCCTACTTCGGGCCGACGGACAGTCGCGATCGGATTGAGGACAGTCTCGATCTGATCATCCCCGACTCGGCGAACCAGCCATACGACATGGTGACATTGATCGAGACCATCGTCGACGACGAGGAGTTCTTCCAGGTTCACGAGCATTTCGCGAGGAACATGGTCGTCGGATTCGCCCGCATGGACGGACATGCCGTAGGGGTCATCGCCAACCAGCCCGCCTCGATGGCTGGGACGCTCGATATCGAGGCGTCCGAGAAGGGCGCGAGATTCGTGAGATTCTGCGACGCGTTCAACATCCCGCTGTTGACGTTCGTCGACGTCCCCGGCTTCCTTCCAGGGGTCGATCAGGAGCACAATGGGATCATCCGGCACGGGGCCAAGCTGCTGTACGCCTTCTGCGAGGCCACCGTCCCGCGGATCAGCGTCATCACCCGCAAGGCCTATGGCGGGGCATACCTGGTCATGAATGCCCGAGGCATTCGCGCCGACCTGGTCTATGCGTGGCCCTCGGCCGAGATCGCAGTCATGGGCGCCCAAGGCGCCGTCAACGTCATCTTCCGACGGGAATTGAGTGAAACCGAGGATGCGGAAACCCGGCGAGCCGAGCTGATCACCGATTACGAGCGACAGTTCAACAACCCGTATCGCGCCGCCGAGTTGGGTCTGGTCGACGAGGTCATCGAGCCGCGTGAGACCAGGGTCAAGCTGATACGGGCGCTCGACATGCTCCGCAGCAAGCGAGAGACCCTCGCCCCCCGCAAACACGGAAACATCCCACTGTGAAGACGCGCAAGACCTCGTCGGGGCGTGCACAAGGAAGCAACCGACGGGTCGACAGTCCACAGTTCACAGTTGACGGGTCAATGCATGTGCATCGAAGCCCGGATTGCTCCCTCGAGCCCTGCGAGCATCGACTTGATCTCTCGAATCTGCTCGGCGACCCTCGTCTTCGAGGCGTCGGGACAGAACCCGAGGTCGTCGGCGAGCTGCAATTGGCTTTCCAACTCGTGAGCAGAGCCAGAGGCAATCTGCAAGAAGCGAACAAGTTCCCGCTGCGATCCCCTGCCACAGCCTTCGGCGATATTGGAGGAGATCGACACCGCAGACCGACGCATTTGCTGGGACAAGCCAAATCGCTCCGTACCGGGAAAACGTGTGGTGAGCCGATAGACAGACGGCACCAGCGTGCGCGCTGCGCCCCAGGCCTTGAGCTTTCGGTAGTCCTGCATGCCGGGGATGTACGACATCGAGCACGGCGACGCAATACCCTCGGTCGGCAATCGACCACCAAGAACTGTGGACTGTCAACTGTGAACTGTGAACTTCAACGTTTTTCCGAGCGCACGACCGACCACCGACGGAGGGCCCATTGATCTCGTCGTTGCTGGTGGCCAATCGGGGGGAGATCGCGGTTCGGGTGATTCGGACGGCTCGGGAGATGGGGATCCGGACGATCGCCGTGTATTCGGAGCTGGATCGCGATGCTCTGCACGTCCAGCTCGCCGACGAGGCCTGGAACATCGGGCCGGCACCGGCTGCAGAGTCCTATCTGAACATGGATCGGATCATCGAGGTCGCCCGGGCCTCCGAAGCCGAGGCGATCCATCCGGGCTACGGCTTCCTCGCCGAGAACGGCACGTTCGCCGAACGGGTTATGGAGGCAGGGATCACGTGGGTGGGGCCGTCACCGGAAGCCATCCGCATCATGGGCGACAAGATCTCCAGCAGGCAGGCCGCCGACTCGGCAGGGGCGCCGACCGTGCCGGGGACGATGGAGGCGCTCACCACCGCCGAGGAGATCAAATCGGTCGCAGCCGAGTTCGGATACCCGGTGGCGATCAAGGCTGCGCATGGTGGAGGCGGGAAGGGCCTCCGGGTCGTATGGGCCGAGAAGGAGGTCGACGATGCCCTGGAAGGTGCCCGTCGCGAAGCAAACGCCTATTTCGGCAACCCCGAGGTGTACGTCGAGAAGTACATCGAGACTCCGCGCCATGTCGAAGCTCAGATCATCCTCGACGGGCATGGGAACGCATTGTTCCTCGGTGAGCGAGATTGCTCGGTCCAGCGTCGTCACCAGAAGCTGATCGAAGAGACGCCGTCGCCGGCCATGAGCGACGAGCAGCGCACTGCACTCGGTGAGGCCGCCATCGCGGTGGCGCAAGCCTGCGACTATCGAAACGCGGGAACAGTCGAGTTCCTGCTGGCGCCGAGCGGCGAGTTCTACTTCCTGGAGATGAACACTCGACTGCAGGTCGAACACACGGTGACCGAGATGGTCACCGGAGTGGACCTCGTTC
Organism: bacterium; assembly: GCA_024639335.1. GTDB lineage: Bacteria > Actinomycetota > Acidimicrobiia > Spongiisociales > ZC4RG35 > JAHEDH01. The sequence goes on from JAHEIN010000039.1 coordinate 7,984, forward strand.
GCGAGCAGCTTCGGGTCGCCTCGGGCGAACCACTGTCGGTTACCGAGGTGTCGTCCGACGGTCATGCGATCGAGTTTCGGATCAACGCCGAGGACCCGTTCGCCAATTTCACCCCATCGCCGGGGACGATCACCGAGTACAGGGAGCCGAGTGGCATCGGCGTGCGGGTGGACGGGTGGGTCGGTTCGGGCACCAAGGTGAGCCAGTACTACGACAATCTGGTGGCGAAGTTGATCGTATGGGCCGCAGATCGCGACCAGGCGATCGATCGTGGGCGTCGTGCGCTCGAAGAGTATGTGGTGCACGGAATCGCCACGACGATCCCTGCGCATCTCCAGGTGCTGGCTCATGACGACTTCCGAGCTGATCGCCATCACACGAAGTGGATCGAAGACGAGGTGACGCTCGTCGATTCGGGACCCGTCCCGGCCGAGGTTCTCCCGACCGAAGAGGACCTCGAACGCCGTTCGATGACCGTCGAGGTCGGCGGCAAGCGCTTCAACGTCGCGTATTGGGCGGCGAGCGACGGCACCGGCGCGGGACCGGCTAGACGCAAGCGGCCAAAGCTGGAGAAGGCGAGTGGTGCCGGATCAGCGGATGGCATCATCGCAGCGCCCATGCAGGGCACGATCGTCAAAGTATCGGTGAAGGCCGGCGACCGTGTCGAAGAGGGCGACTCCATCTGCGTCCTCGAAGCGATGAAGATGGAGAACGAGGTCACGGCTCCGAACTCCGGAGAGGTCACCGACCTCCGGGTGCAACCCGGAGACACCGTCACCCCCGGAGAAACCATCGCGATCGTCAAATGAGTCATTGGGTCATCAGTCCTGGGTTGTGAGCTGTGATCAACACTCATTACCCATGACTCATCACTCAGAACGGTCCTACGTCACTCCCAGCAGGAACCAGAGGCCGGCGGCGATCAGGATCACGATGGCGCATATGGCCGACAGGATCAACAGCGTGGATGTCTTCACTCTGCGGCGTCGGTGATCGACTCGGACAGAGATGGATGCACCAGGATCGTCTCGATGAGTTCCTCTGCCCTGACATCGACCTGCACGGCGAGTGCAAGGATCCCGATCAGCTCCGACGCCCGGTGACCAACGATCGTCCCGCCGAGCACGACTCCGGTGGCGGGGTCGGACACCACCTTGACGAATCCTCCCTGATAGCCCTGGAGCACGCCGCGAGCGTTCGCAGCGAACGGCACCTTGGTGGTTCGGACCTTTCGACCCTCTTGGGCCGCCTGGATGTCCTCGAGGCCAACGGAGGCGATCTCGGGCTCGGTGAAGACAGCTTGTGTCACCTTCGAGTAGTCGATGGGCCGGACCGGGAGGCCGACGAGATGCTGGGCGATCTTCTTGCCCTGCATGGAGGCCACCGAGGACAACGGCATCTGCCCGGTGCAGTCACCTGCGGCGTAGATGTGCGGCTGAGAGGTGACCTGGAACTCGTCGACGGCGATGTAGCCATGGTCGTGCTCGATGCCGGCCGCTTCGAGATCCAGCGAAGCTGTGAGCGGGATGGAGCCGATGGCCAACAGAGCGTGCGATCCGCGCACGATGCGCCCGTCGTCGCACACAACCTCGACTCCTTCATCAGTTCGGTTGATCGCTTCGGCTCGAGCTCCGATCACGAGCTTCACACCTCGCTCGATGAAGTCGGCCTCCAGAACGGCTGCGACCTCCGGATCCCGGTGTGGCAGGATCTGCTGACGACTCACGACGATCGTGACCTTCGATCCGAGACTGTTGAAGATGTGCACGAATTCGACCCCAGTGACTCCGGAGCCGATGACGACCATGTGCTCGGGAATGACGGGCAGGTCGTAGGCATCTCGCGTCGTCAGTATGCGTTCACCGTCGATCTCCGCCCACGGAGGAACCCGTGGGAACGAGCCGGTGGAGATCAGCGCGTTGTCGAAGTCGATTCTCCTGGTACCCGTCTCGGTTTCGACCTCGGCGGTGTTCGTCCCCACGAAACGTCCGGTCCCTCGTATGAGCTCGACCCCCTGGGAGCCGAGAAGTTGATTCCAGGAAGCAGTGATGCTCTCTGAGATCTTGGAGATACGGGCGGCGAGTTGGCGAGGATCCACTTGCCCGGGTTCGGCGACCAGACCGAGCTTCGCGGCATTCCTGATCGAGTCGATCCGGACCGCGGTGGCCGTCATGGTCTTCGACGGGATGCAATCCCATAGGTGGGCGGCGCCGCCGACGATGGACTTCTCAACGAGCGTGACGCGGCACCCGCGTGCAGCAGCCGTCGTGGCCGCAGCCGTCCCGGCGGGGCCGCCGCCGACGATCAAGAGGTGTTTCATCGAGGGCGAGCGTAACGGGACGGGCGGCGCCGCACGTCAGGACGGTCGATGGATGCCGAAGACGTCGCGCAGGACGTCCGACACCTCGCCCACGGTGGCGCCGAGCGACAGAGCGTCTCGCATGGCCGGGAGCAGGTTCTCAGAGCTTCGAGCGACTCCACCAACTCGTTCGAGGGCGCCCTCCACGAGACCGGAGTCACGGGAATCTCGCCAGGTTGCCACGCGCTCGGTCTGGGATCGCTCGAGTTCTGGATCGACCGACAGCAGTGGAATGGACGGCTCGGTGTCGAGGGCGTATCGATTCACACCGACGACGACGCCGACTCCCGACTCCTGACGCCTCGCCTCGGCATAGGCGGCATCCTCGATCGAACGTTGCATGAAGCCTTCTTCGATCGCCCGCACCGCCCCGCCGAGTTGCTCGATCCGATCGAACAACTCGATGGCCTCCTCCTCGATCCGATCGGTGAGCTCTTCGACGAAGTAGGAACCCGCAAATGGGTCGACGGTGTCCGTCATCCCGGACTCGTTGGCGAGGATCTGTTGAGTCCTCAGTGCGATCGTGGCGGACTCGTCCGTCGGTAGCCCGAGTGCCTCGTCATACGAATTCGTGTGGAGCGACTGGGTGCCTCCGAGGACGGCCGACATCGCCTGCACGGTGGTCCGGACGATGTTGTTCAATGGCTGCTGGGCGGTGAGCGTGGAACCGGCGGTCTGGGTGTGGAAGCGCATGACGTGTGACTTTGCGTTCTGTGCTCCGATCACATCTCGCATCAGTCTCGCCCACATGCGGCGACCGGCCCGGAACTTGGCGATCTCCTCGAAGAAGTGATTGTGGGCGTTCCAGAAGAACGAGAGTCGGGGCGCAAAGCGGTCCGGATCGAGACCGACGGCAGTTGCAGCTCGCACGTAGGCGATCCCGTTGGCGAGCGTGAACGCCAACTCTTGAGCGGCGGTGGCTCCGGCCTCGCGGATGTGGTAGCCGGAGATCGAGATCGTGTTGAAGTTCGGGAGTGCCTCGGCGGCGTAGGCGAACACGTCGGTCACGAGCCGCATCGACGGGGCTGGTGGGTAGATGTACGTTCCTCGCGCCACGTACTCCTTGAGGATGTCGTTCTGGATGGTCCCACGAATCTCTGAGGGTTCCACGCCCTGTTCTTCTGCGACCAGCTGATACAGGAGCAGGAGGATCGCGCCGGTCGAGTTGATCGTCATCGAGGTCGACACGTCACCGAGAGGGATGTCGGCGAAGAGTCGCCGCATGTCGTCGATCGAGTCGATGGCAACCCCGACCTTTCCGACCTCTCCGGCCGCCATGTCGTCGTCCGAGTCGAGCCCCATCTGGGTCGGGAGATCGAATGCGACCGACAGCCCAGTCTGTCCGGCGTCGAGGAGAGACTTGAACCGGGCGTTGGTTTCCTCCGCCGTGCCGAACCCGGCGTACTGACGCATGGTCCATGGACGGCCTCGGTACATCGTCGGGTAGATGCCTCGCGTGTACGGATAGCTGCCTGGGGCCCCGATCCGATCCGGGTCAGGTGCGACGTCGTACACCACGTCGATCTCGATGTCGGAGCTGGTTCGTCGGATATCGGTCACGATGGGGTAACCTCTCGGGGTCTGGGGGAAGCGTACCTTTCGATGTGCGGCCTCCCACAAGAGTGCACGATCCGAAATCGCAGTACGGCACCGACGGAACCTCCCGCCCACCAGGGACGTTGAATCTCCATGGCCCGCAGATCCCTCATCCACGAAGTCGAGCGTCGCGAACGCAGCGGCCGCTGGTTCCCGGCGTTCGCCGGTCTTTTGGTGATCTCGCTGCTGGCTTCCACCTGGATCGGGCTGTTCTCGTTCATGGGTGCGAACTCTGCCTACGGCACCTTCAGCGATCTCGAGAAAGAGTGGATACCCGACACCGAGGCGATGCCGCTCGACTTTCCCGACCTGAGCCGCGTGAGCCGCATCTACGCCAGCGGCGGCGAGCTGCTCGCCGAGCTGCACGACGGGCGCATCTCCGAGCCGGTTCCGATAGACCTGATTCCAGAGACCATGATCAACGCCGTCCTGGCCGCCGAAGACGAGGACTTCTACGAACACGACGGCGTCGACTTCCGGGCGATCGCCTCGGCGGCGGTGGACAACATCCTCTCCGACACCACCCGCGGCGGCTCGACGATCACTCAACAGTTGGTCAAGAACCTCTTCGTCGGCGACGAGGTCACGATCGAGCGCAAGGTGCAGGAAGCGCTGGTCGCCGCAGAGCTGGAGCGGAGGTTCACCAAGAACCAGATACTGGAGTTCTATCTCAATTCGGCGTTCTTCGGGTCCAACGCCTACGGGGTCAATGCTGCCGCCGAGCAGTACTTTCAGAAGGAACTGTCGGACGTCACGGTCTCCGAAGCAGCGACGATCGCCGTGACCATTCGCAACCCGTCGGTTTTCAATCCCCGCCGGAATCCCGATCTGGTCCTCGACCGCCGAAACCGCGTGATCCGCAACATGGAAGAAGAAGGATGGATCACTCCAGAAGAGGGCGCCCGAGCCCTCAAGGAGCCGATGGTGATCGCTCCCCGCACGTCCATCACCGGCGTCGCCGACCACGTCGTCGCCGAGGTCAAGCGTCAGATGCTCGACGATTCCGAGTTCGCGTTCCTCGGCGAGACGCGAGAGGAGCGCAAGAAGGCCATCTTCGGCTGCCCGGCCGATGACGAGGGCTGTGCGGGCGGCGGCGGTCTCCGCATCGAGACCTCGATCGATCTGCCGGCGCAACTCGCCGCCAACGACATACTCCAGACCTGGTTCACCATTCCCGAGAACAACTTCGAAGCCTGCCAGGAGCTCTTCCCGGATCGAAACGTCAATTCGCTCGAGTTTCTCGAGGTCTACGCCACCTCGCACACATGCGCCCCAACCGGCGCGGTGGCGACCGTGGACAATCACACCGGTGCCGTGATCACCATGGCCTCGGCCGTTCCGTTCGACTTCAACCAGTTCGACTTCGCCGTGCAGGGCCAGCGCAACCCGGGTTCGACGATGAAGCCGATCACCCTTGCGACCGCCCTCGAACTCGGCGAGAGCCTGGCGAGCCGGTGGAACGGGGCATCGCCCCAGACCTTCGAATGCCCGTACCGCTGCTCCGATGAGGGCAACACATGGACCGTCTCGAACGCCGGCGCCGGGTACGGCCGGATCAGCCTCGCCCAGGCGACGACGAACTCGGTCAACACCGTCTATGCGGCACTGGCATTGAAGATCGGCCCGGAGAACATCGTTTCGATGGCAGAGCGCATGGGGATCACGTCGCAACTGCGCCCGGTCCCGTCGATCACACTTGGAACCTCGGAGGTCAGCCCGCTGGAGATGGCGTCGGCATTCACCAACTTCGCCACCAACGGCCTGCACGCCGAGAACTACCTGGTGTCGAGGATCCTCGACGCCAACGGCGAGGTGATCTACGAGCGTGAGGTGCGTCAGAACCAGGTTGCCGATCCGGCGATCTTCGCAGCAGCGCGTATCCCGCTCCTCGATGTCCCCACCGAATCGGGCACCGCCCGGCGAGCCAACATCGGCGTTCCCCAGGGAGGCAAGACCGGGACCACACAGAACTTCACCGACGCATGGTTCGTTGGCTTCACACCGAACTACTCGACGGCCGTCTGGACCGGCTTCCCGGGTGTACTTGAGCCACTCCGCAATGTCACGATCAACGGCGAGACCTATTCGAGGGTGTTCGGCGGGACGGTCGCCGCTCCCATCTGGGCCGAGTACATGAAGGTGCTCCTCGCCGACGAAGAACCAGGCGTGTTCCCGGAATTGCCGGAAGAGGATCTGCAGGTGTACTTCGAGATCCCGACCACACAGGTGCCCAGCGTGGTGGGTCTGGATGTGGAGAGCGCCAAGGCGACGATCAGCCAGTCGAACCTCATCCCGTGGGAGGTTCCATTCAACTCGCTGGCTCCTGAAGGGACGGTGCTTGGGCAGAGCGTCGCAGCCGGCGCCACAGTCGAGCATGGTGTCACCGTGTACCTCAACGTGTCCACCGGTGAGGTCCCGACCCTGACGCTGCCAGAGCGTCTCATCGGCATGACTCGGGAGGACGCCATCTTCAATCTCCAACTGCTCGCCGACGAAGCACAGGCGACGCTCAACGTCTCCGTCCAGGAGGTCGAGGGCCCAGGACGTCCCGGTGTCGTGATCGGCATGAACCCCGCCCCCGGCGCAACCGTCGGCTCCGGCGCCACCATCACCCTCTTCATCAGCCGCTGACGCCTCACGCCTCACGCCTGGTGCCTCACGCCTCAGACGCGGCCATTGGAGTCGGGCCGTCTGCCCTACCGATGTTCTTGGGTCGGCGCAGTTCCCGATCCAGGGCAAATCCGGATAGGCCCTGAGGATGGTGACGACCCAAGAACAGAGGGCACCCCGCCCGCCGCGCGGCGGTAGCGACTCCAACCCAGATCGAATGAGGACCGTTCTTGGGTCAGCCGCCACCAACCCTCGCCCGAACCAGCACCGTGACCTCGCTGACCCAAGAACACAATCACCCCAACCAAAGCCCCCCACGCGGCCGTTGGAGTTGGGCCGCCACTCCTACCGATGTTCTTGGGTCGGCGCAGTTCCCGACCCACGGCAAACCGTCCCCGCCTTGAGCACGGTGACGACCCAAGAACAGAGGGCACCCCGCCCGCCGCGCGGCGGTAGCGACTCCAACCCAGATCGGATGAGGACCGTTCTTGGGTCAGCCACCACCACCCTCGCCCGAACCAGCACCGTGACCTCGCTGACCCAAGAACACACTCACCCCAACCAAAGCCCACCACGGGGCATTGAAGCCGGGCCGTCTGCCCTACGGCAACTCGTAGCCCGAGCACACTTGACAGTAGTTAACGATATTTGATATAACTTCTCGTATGACGACATCAGCCTCCGGGGATTTCGGTAGCACCTCTCCATCCTCGACCCCGGAGGCTGAGATCGTCCCAACGATCCGCATCAGGTCAGAGCTGAAGGTGAAGGTCATGGCCGGCCCGCCAGACGGCATGCGATCCGATTCGATCTACGTTCGTCGTTTCTGGGTCGCCGCCATCGGACCCGGGGCGGTGGCAGATCTGCTGAGGACGATCCGGGCGGGGCAGCGCAAACGGACCGTCACCTACCCGATCTATCTCCACGTACTCGTGCAATCGGGACTCGCCGCCTACGACGGGACGAAGGTGACCGTGCCGAACCCGGTGCCGCTGCTACCCCCACACCTCGTGAGACGACTTCCCCCGCCGATGCGCCGGGAACACGCCCTCTGGATGCGGCTCCGAAACCAGTCCTAGACGCTCAGGCCGAGCGGACCGCCATCCAGGCGGCAACGGCCAGAGCCACCAACTCTCCACTGAGGAATGCCACTGCGACCGAACGGTCCGGGGCCAGACCCACGATCGGCAAGACCGAGACGGCGGCAACCAGCCCTGCGGCCCAAGCCGTCGCCAGCCGTCCCGTGCCGCCGAGCGCCACGAGAACCTGGCCCGACACCTGCGTCGTGGATGCCGCCACGACACCGGCTGCTGCAAGTGCCGCCACCAGCCGGTCCGGGGAGGCGCCGAACAGCAACTCGACGACCTCGGGCCCGATCAGCCAACCGACACCGCCCCCCAGCGCTGCCAGGCCGAGGCCGCCAGCGACGATTCGAGTCGTGATCGACCGGAAGCCGCCCCCGTCCTCTGCGATCTTGACCAGGAAAGGCAGGATGCGCCCCTGCAGCGAGTAGATGAGCGTCAGAGGGCCGCGAAACAGGGTGAAGGTGAGAAACACCGTGCTCACCAGTTCCGGGGCGCCTCCGAGCAGGGCGATGGCGAGCGGTGCTCCCGCCAGAAGCACCTGGGAGGCTCCGCTACCGACCATGTATGCGCCGAGGAATCCCGAGGCCTTCGTGGTTTCGACCACGGCCGTCTCGGTGTCGAATCGCCAGAACCTGGTGCCGAGCGCAGCAAAAGGGGCGAGCACCATCGCCCAGGCGAGCGAGCGCGCCGAGGTTGCGATGGCAATGAGCACGAAGGCGGCGATCAGACGGACGGCCCCCTCCCAGAACAACAGCCAACCCATGAGGCCGAACCTGCGGTGACCGGCCAGGACCCCTTTGCCCACGGTGAGGGTGGCGTATCCAATCGGCAGCAGGACGAGGAAGGCGATGAAGATGCTGTCGCCCGAGAACAGTGGATCCAGGAAAACGAGCGCAACGACTCCCCCCACGGTCGAAGCTCCGAGCGTGGTCACGGCGATGACGCGTCGGTCCTCACGAAGCACCCGGCGACCCCGACTGGCCTCACGAGTGACGTACTGCTCGAGCGGTATGAGCGCAACGGTGACCAGTATGAAGAACACGGTCCACAGCTGTGCGATCGGGGCGAAGGCCGCCTCTCCGAGTGTGCGGTTGCCGAACGCCTGGAACAGGTAGGCGGCAACCGCTCCGGCCATGGTGCCCGCAAGGAGCAGAGACGTTCCGGGAGCACGGAAGCCTCGTGGAGTGTTCAGGTCCGCCCGGTCGGTGTCGACGGTCTCGAGCATGGAGTTGTCATCGGTCACAGAGCCTCACGACTGGAGCGATGTCACGTGTCCGCTCTCAACAGGCGCGCCAGGAATGATGCCATCTGTTCGCGGGTGACGTCGGAGTAGGGGCTGAAGGTCGTCTCACTCGTACCGTTGGTCACGCCGAGCAACACCAATCCTTGGATGGCGCCGACGGCTTCGCCGCTGAGACCTTCGAGATCAGCGAAGGGAGATGTCCCTGCCGGGAGTGTGAATCCGGCGCTCCCGTGGACACGGGTGAGGAACAGTGCCATCTGCCAGCGGGGGATGGTGCCATCAGGATCGAAGGCCGTCGCGCTGATGCCGGTCGTGATCCCCAGCGCTTTGAGGCTGTTGATGTCGTCGACGACGTCTCGGGGGAGGCCGCCGAGGTCGTCGAATCCCTGGTCGCCGACGTCGGGGATGTCGACACCGATGATCTCGGCCTCTCTGATGAGATATTGGGCCATCTGCCAGCGAGCGATCGGGCCGGTGGGGTCGAAGAGGTCAGCGGTTGCCGGCGGCATGATGCCGAAGTAGACCATGCAGTCGATGTCCGGTCCATGCGTGCCAAATGGGTCGACGTCGCCGAGAGTTGCGGTCGGGACCGGTTCCTCGCAGGGCCGGTCTGGGATGACCACACCCGAGCCTGGGGGTGCATCGATGCTGTAGGTGTGCGATCGCATACCCAACGCCGATCGGAAGCTGCGTCCGGACCGCGTGATCGTGATTGGTGCGCCGTTGAGCTCTCCGGTGATGGTGACTTCGGCCACAGAGCCCGAAGCATTGTTCTCGGTGATCGCCACCCCTGTCAGCGAGTCCAGACCGACGGCTTCAGCGATGTCTGATCCACTCACCGTCACCGTCCACCGGTCGAAGGGGTTGTTCGCCAGTGGGTCCTTCGACCAAGGATCGGGAACGCCCTGGAGGTAGGGAGCCGCTTCCGACGAACCGAGGCCGCTGGAGTTGTCGTCGGTGTGCCCGCCCGACGACGAGGAGTAGTACGCAACGATGACGCTCTGCTGGGATGCCGATGGGTGGGTGATGATGGTCGAGGCGGTCGCGTCGACGGCGGCGACCCAATTCTCCCCGCCCAGCTCGGTCTCTTTGGCGAGCCCGACGTAGTTCTGGTCTGCGACCGTCGCCACCAGCTGACACCAGCATTGGGTCTTGCGTCCGGGGTCCAGGGCGTCGCCACCCTCTCCGGCGTCTCCCCAGCGGAGCGCCTGGCGGACGCCGTAGGTCCGTGCGGCGATCGCCTGGGCCTCCAGCGCCGCGGTGGGCCAGCTGGAAGGGACTTCGCCGATGCCATAGACGTAGTCCTCGATTCCGATCTCGAGCGAGACGTGGAATCCCTCTCCGGCCGGTCGCAGCCGCAGAATCCCCCGGGCGTACTCCTTCGAGAGCTCAGGAAGGCGCACGGACGCGCCGGATGCATTGTCCCACTCGACGGTGGCCCGGCAGGCGCCGGGGTTTCCGATCGCGGCTCCTTCGAGAAAGAACTGGCACGCCCCGCCGCCCAGCGCACGGAACTCCCAGTTCTGACCGGGTGACGCGGTCTGGGTCGGGCAAGCACCCTCACCGTCGTTCGCCTTGCAGAGGCCGGCGTCTCCGCCCTCGGTATGGAACTGAAGCGATGTCCGGTTCTGTGAGAGCCCGATCCACAGGGGTTCGGGGTCGGCGACGATCCAGCTGTCGTTCCCGAGGACGTCGGCCACGTCCTCGAGGCTGACGTCGGTGTAGTAGTACTGGATGATCTCCGATGCAGAACTGCCTGAGGCGGCCAGCGCCCGGGCGCCGTATTGGCTCATTCCCACGCCGTGGCCCCACCCGGAACCCGTGATGACGTAGGTGTCGTCACCGGTCTGGGCAGAGGCTCCGACCGGGAAGAGCGCTGCAACGAGCGCGAACGCCAGTGCGATGATTGCGCGGCGAAGAAGTGGGGTCGGGGTGAAGGTCATGGAGAAGAGCTTTCGCCGGAAAGGCTAGTCACGGTTCGTGACAGGAACGCGGCCATCTGTTCCCGGGTGACGAGTCCGTCCGGCTCGTAGGTGTCGGCTGACGTGCCCGTGGTGATCCCCAACGCTGCGATCCTGGTGATCGCATCGACCACCTCTTCCGACCTGTCGCCGACATCCACGAACAGTCTTTCGCCATCGGGCACGTCGATCGCCAGGAGCGTCACAGTCCGGTTCAAGAACAGGGCCATCTCCCACCTCGAGACGACGCCGGCCGGATCGAACCGGTCGGGGGCGACGCCGGTCGTGATTCCCAGAGCGGCCAGTTCCTCGATCGCGGCTCGGGTGGGCTCGGGGTAATCGTCGATGTCGGTGAAGACCGGGGTGTCAGTCGTCAACGGTTCCATGCCTGCCAAGGCCCACAGCCGCGTGAGGAACAGCGCCATCTGCCACCGTTCGACCTCTCCGAGCGGGCAGAACCGCAGCTCGGCACACCCGGTGGTGAGGCCCAGTGAGCCGACGTGGTCGATCGCTGCCTCGTGAGGCGACTCTTCGTCGTCGAAGAACGGCGGGGTGAAGTCACCCAGCACGAACTCGAAACGAGCCGGGCGCGGAGACGGCTCGCCGTTGGTCGGCACCGACTGGACGGCCGCGACGTAGGTGCCCCATTCGAACGAGGTGTCTGGCGTCCACGGCACCGAACCTGCCATGCCGGTGCCGGTGTCTGCGATGATCAGCTCGCCTTCCGGGGATCGCAGCTCGAAGGTCCATTCGGACTCCGATGTCATGGAAAACTCGAATCTGATCGGTTCGTAGCCTTCGACACGATTGCCGGGCACGGGATCGGAGTTCGGCCAGCCGCCGTAGAGCCGCTCGCCGCCCACCTGGGCGATCCGCACGGTGAGTGAACCGATCAAGTCGTAGCCGACGTTGCCGGGGCATCCCGTGGTCCCGACATCCCGATGCCCGGAGATCGCCCGGAGGGGGACGGCGACGCCGTCGGGGTAGGTAGGTGAGTCGCGGGACACGACAACCGGTGTCGACCAGGGCTCTACGTGAGCGACATCGAGGCGCCACGCGCCGTAGGCAACGAACGCATCCTGGGCTGCGGCGGTTGGAGGTGCGGCGTTGTGATCCCCGATGAAGGCCACGCCCACCGAAGACGAGTTGAAGCCGGCGGAGTGAGCGCCACGCACGGGTTGGTCGATACCACCTCCTCTCCCCTCCCAGATCGTGCCCGAGGAGTCGATCAGCGTGTTGTACCCGATGTCGTGCCAACCCCGGACCTCGACGTGATACGAGCAGATCGAATAGAGAAGCTCGGGAATGTCCTGTGGCGAATAGGCGTTGGCGTTCGCCGAGTGAATGGTGTGATGCACCATCAGCACCTCGACACGGGTTCGTGTGCTGTATTCGACGTCTTCGGTCACACAGTCTTGACCGCCCCAGCCGGACCGCGGTTGGATCTCGGGCTGGTCGGGGGAAGCGAACACCCGGGTCTCCGAGGACCAGG
>JAHEIN010000040.1 GCA_024639335.1 bacterium
TTGACAGTTCTGGTGTGGTCGGGTTGCGCGGGGATCCGGCAGGTTCGAGGGCCGGCGACTGTCATGGGCATTCGGTCCACGTCGGTAGGGCTGCACTGTGAACTGTTCACTGTGAACTGTCGAACCCGCTGTCGAATGCGGCAGCGACTCACACCCACCGACAACGCCGAGGCGAGCGCAGCGAGCCAGGCTCAGCGAGCCAGGCCTGCGTGGTCCGTTGACGCCTCGAGGATGGTGGCGACTCCGTTTGCCTCTCTGAGGCGGCAACGTTCGGCGGTGGCGGCGCGCTCCTCGGGGTCGAGGGACTCCGCGCCGAGCTCGGCGATCCGCGTTGCAGTCGCCTCATCACCGGAGATCACCCCAGCCATGATTCCGGTGATCACGGTCTGAGCGTCCGGTGCGTGCGACTGGACGTGAGCGAGGACCAGGGCGGCGAGTTCATGCATCGGGATCTCACCCACCAGTGCCGGGGTGAAGCCCCCGGTGGGATCCATCGATGCAAGAAGCGGGAGTCCGCGCTCACGCAGTGTGGGGGGCATCGTTGCCAGGCTGCTCCATTCATCGAAGCGCAACGGGTCGGCTTCGAGCACCGAGACGGCGAGCTCGAGTGCATCCACGTGCCGCCCGAGTCGCGCCAAGGCACCCACGGTGAGGTTGTCTGTCATCGTCCGGGTGGCGGTGGTGTCGAACATGGGGGCCTCGAGCTCGCTCGACATCCGCTCGTCGTGAGCGTCGACGATCGTCTGATCGTCACCTGTCGCTCGCCACGCTCGAGCCCGGGCGAGATGGGCGACATGCTCGCCCGAGCAGTATTCGAGTGCCGCCACTGCGAGCTCGTGGGTGCGATCGAACTCGCCCTCGATCTGGTGCGACAGCGCAACATGAGCGATGACGAACGCAGCGGCACCTTGGCTCGCACCGGTGAGGTCTGAGGCGGCCTCCCGGAACAGGGCAAACGCCCGGGCGTCGTCCGATTGCCAAGCCAGGCTCCTTGCGAGGTCCAGCCGGGTCTTGAACGATGGCTCCGCCCGGTAGGCGGCCTCGGCCAGCTTCACGTTCCGGCCCCACTTGTCCTTGGCGGCGACGATCTGTGGGTCGTACCCGAGGTGGTCGATTCGCAGACTGTCCAGGCGGCCCGACGCAAGTGGCGTGCCGTCTGTGTCTGCCGGGTACTCGTGGACCCGGCCGACCCATTTGGTTTCCTCTGTGGAGAACACTCTCACCGCCTCGAACTCCGAGGTGACCCGACCGTTCACCACGTTGCGCATCGGGATCCGCGCCGCCCGCATCTTCGTGGATTCGAGCGTTTGGCGGAACCTCTCGATGTCGGGGGTGATGAGTCGTTCGTCTGCATCGACGTGGAGTACGAATCGGGCGTCGCGACAGCGGTTCAAAGCCAGGTTCCTGGCGGCACCGAAGTCATCGGTCCATTCGGCAGTTGTCACCGATGCCCCGTGGGCCCGAGCAATTGCGATCGTGTCGTCGACCGATCCCGTGTCCACGATCTCGACCCGGTCTGCGAGTCCCTGGAGCGAACTGAGGCACTCACCGATCTGGTCTGCCTCGTCGCGAACGATCATCGACGCAACCAACAGCGGACGCCGATTGAGTGACCTGCAGTCCAGGGCATGATCGACCCTCACATCATCGACGAGCCCGATCTTCGACGAGCGCTCAGCGTCCGTCCGCACCTCGCCGAGGAAGTCGGCGAGCATGGCAGGCGGCCCGAAGATGAGTGGGATGTCCTCGACCTGTGCCGTGTCGGTCGCTGCGGCGGTGAGGGTCCCGGAAAGCACGTGCGCCTGTCGGAGCAGTTCGATGTCTGATGGATCGAAGGTCACGTCGTCGTGAACGAAGAGGGCGACGCCGTGGAGCCGGCGTAGCCACGACTCTGCCTTGTCGGGGCTCAGCAGCGGAACCGACGGCGAAGAGCCTCTGAAGGATCCGGTCATGGCGATCTCGCCTGCGTCGCTGATTCGCCGGAGTCGCTTCACTGCCCGACCGGCGCTCAGCCGACCAGACCCGAACATCAAGACATGCATGCCCTCCGCGTCGACCGCTACTCCCATCGCTTAACCGGTCATCAGAGAAACCGGGTTCGCGGTTGACGGTTCACAGTTGACGGTTTCTCGGTGGGTTGCCCGTGGGGCCGAACGGTTTGGGTTGCCGGGTGACTGGCATGGGTCCATTGGTTGGTTGGTCTGGGCGGAACTGTGAACTGTCGACTGTGAACTGTTCACCCGCCGGACGCGTGAAGGGCCCACCCGAGGGTGAGCCCTTTCCGCGTGTTGGCTGTCGGTCCCTCTATCGGAGGAGGGAGAGGACGTTTCCGGGGACGGCGTTGGCTTGTGCGAGCATTGCAGTGCCTGCCTGGGACAGGATCTGGTGCTTGGTGAAGTTGGCCATCTCCATTGCCATGTCGGTGTCACGGATCCGGGATTCGGATGCGGTGAGGTTCTCGACGGCGACGGACAGGTTGTTCACGACGTGCTCGAGCCGGTTCTGGGTCGCACCCAGTGTCGAACGAACCGTCGACGTGTTCGCAATGGCGGTGTCGATAACACCGATCGCTGCCGACGCATCACCCGTGGCGCTCGTCAGGTCGACGCCTTCGAGGTTCGCATCGCTGAAGCCGACGCTGGCGGTGGCGCCGAAGTCGATCGCCAAGTCGTCTGCAACCGAGAGAACATCGCCGGAGTTGGCGCCGATTTGGAAGTCGAGCGAGGCACCGGTCGCGCCGTAGTCGCTGAACACGGTCTTGCCGGCAAACTTGGTCCGCGAGCCGATCGCCGCCAGCTCTGCGAAGAGCTCGTCGAACTCTGCATCCTGTGGTGCGCCGTCGGTGGTGGCGGTGTTGGCGGCGTCTACGGCCAGTTCACGCATGCGCTGGAGGATCGAGTGGACCTCGTTGAGGGCGCCTTCTGCGGTCTGGACGAAGCTGATGCCGTCCTGGGCGTTGCGGATGGCGGCCTTGTTGCCCGAGATCTCGGCGCGGAGCGTTTCGCTCTTGACGAGTCCGGCGGCGTCGTCTGCTGCCCGGTTGATGCGGAAACCCGAGGAGAGCTTCTCGAGGCTCTTGCCGAGTCCCACGTTGGTGGACGTGAGGTTGCGGAATGCGTTGACCGCAGCCGGATTGCTGTTGATTCGCAGTGACATGTCTGTCATACCTCCTTGTGGTCTGCGTATCTGTCTTCACGCAACGTCCGTGTTGCGTCCTCTTGCTCGTCGGCGCGTTGTGTCGTGGGTTAACGGTTTCACCGAGAAAGAGGTGGACAGTTCACGGTTCACAGTTGACAGTTCTGGTGCGGTCGGGTTGCACGGGGATCCGACAGGTTCGAGGGCCGGCGACTGTCATGGGCATTCGGTCCACGTCGGTAGGGCTGCACTGTGAACTGTTCACTGTGAACTGTCGAACCCGCTGTCGAATGCGGCAGCGACTCACACCCACCGACAACGCCGAGGCGAGCGCAGCGAGCCAGGCTCACAGGTGGTCGAGGAGGAGGTCGACGAGGTTGGGGTCGAACATGGCGCCGGACTCCTTGGTGAACGCTGCTCTGATCTCGTCTGGGTCTACGCCGTCTGAGACGAGTCCATCGAGGTGGTCGGCGATGGCGATGATCCGGCCCCCGACGGGGATGTCACCTTCGACCATACGGTTGGGCGAGCCCGTGCCGTCCCAGCGTTCGTGGTGGCTGCGGATCATCTCGGCGACCTCGTCGCCGGCGATCAGCGCGGCATATGCCGCGCCGGCGTTTGGATGGTCGATCTTGGCCGCTTCGAACTGCTCGTCCACCGGATCGAAGGCAGCCGCTCCGAACCGAAGTTTGCCGATGTCGTGCAGGGTCGCCGCGAGACGGACCCTGGCCACGCCCAGTTCGTCGAGTCCCATCGATTCGGCCAGCGCTGCGGCCGTTTCGGCGACCCGCTCCGAATGCGCACCGCGCGGGTCGAGCTCGTCGACGGCGGCGGCGATCGCCAGAGCGGTGTCGAGCTCGACCGAGGCGGACGAGTCGCGGGCCAGCTCTTCACCATCGAGATGGGAGGTGCCGCGCTTTCGCGCCGCCTCGAGGCTCTTCGTCGCCATCGACACGAGCGAGTCGCCATCGATGGCGGATTCGGGGCCGGCCGTGCCGATCCACACCGTCACGGGCGCCGATTCGGAGGTGAACGCCTTCGACACGTCAACGAGCCTCCGCGCCATCAAGGCAGTGTCGTCGAGGCTCAGGTCGGGAGCGAGGAATGCGAACCGGCAGTCGCCGACGTCGAAGAGCTCGCCATGGTGGTGCTTGATGAACTCCGATGCAGTCGAAGCAAAACGGCGCCGGATGCCTGCCACCGTGGCGCGAGGGAGCACTGCGAGTGACGATTCGGGGCCGAGTTGGATGAAACCCAGTCGATGGACTGCACCCTCGCCGGTCATCGAGGCGAGATGCTTGTCGAAGATCATGCGGTTCGGAAGTCTGGTGACCGTGTCCTCGGTCGGGGCGGCAGCGAAGCCGGTGCCACCTTCGAGGTGGAGCTGGAAGCTTCTCACGAGCCGATCCGAGGTCACATTTCGCAGCAGGTCCAGGGCGGTCGGCTCGCGACCTTCGGCGACGACGGTCGTTGCGCCCTTTGCGACGAGAGATGCTGCGATCGCCTCGCCGCCGGGATGGACGATCACGATCACGGGTACGCCGGACTCGAAGTATGGCTCGAGCACGTGATGTTGCGCAGTGGCTCCTCGTGTCGACACCAGCGCCAACTGTGTATCTGTGTCGACTTCGTCGGTCAGTTCGACGTCGTGGTCCAGCAGGCGCCGTCGTGATGGGGTTGGAATCCAGTGAACACCGATCCGGGCACCGACGACCGATGCCGGCTCCACGATGGTCTCCGCCGAGGTATCGGTCGTCATCAGAACAGCTCCGATATGTCCCAGGCGTCAGCGGCGGGCCGCAATGCCTCGAGTCCGGGCTCGTAACGTCTCGGCACGGCCACCACGACCGAGCGGTCGGCCGAGATCCACACGTCCCCGCCGAGAAGTCTCGCAGCCCGTTGTGCAACCGTGACGTCGGGGGACACTATCGCCGACATGTGCCGCGAGCTGAACGTGAGCACGGCCATCCCCCCGTCCGACTGGCCGGAGATTTCGATGGGGCCATCGGTCAGCTCTGCGAGCTCGGCCAGCAGCTCGTCGAGCAGCGTCTCGATGACCTGGGTCGGGCACGTGACCGCGGGGAGTGGGCCGGCGAGCACAACTCGGTTCCGGATCGAGCTTCGCGCTGTTGCGACCTCTGCCACGAGCTCTGCGATCGGCGTGACGACGACGGGTCCTTCGAGGCTGCTTCGGAGGCTCGCCAGCCGTGCGATCCGGCCGATCGTGGCGTCGTGGTAGGCACCCTCGAGCGTTCGAAGGCCGTCGAGCACGTCCATCATGTCACTGCGGGTCTCGGAGAGCGCGGTTTCGAGTGTCTGCACCTTCGACCTCAGGGTTTCCGCCTCGACGCTACGCGTCTGCTCGCGACCGACGGCCTCGGCGATGGCTGCCTCACGCTCGTCCATCTCCAGGATCATTGCCCGGAGCGGCCGCTTGAGCGCTGCGAGCGACGGGGGAAGGCGTTTGATCCATTCGAGGTGCTCGGTCCGCTTGACATTGGCGGTGAACCAGAGGAGCTGCGCCCATTGGATGGCGATTGCGGCGACGAGACCCAACGACAGGCCGATGAGGAACACCGGATCGATGGAGAGCAGCATCCACATCGATGCGAGCACGAGCCCGCCGAGTCCCAGGCTGATGCTGGCGACCAGACGGGGCGTGTCGAACGCTGGGCCGGATGCTGAGAGCCTTTCCATGGCAGTCCTGTCGGCCCCGGGAATCGGCAGGTAAGGACTCGGAGCTGTCGGGTCAAGAGCCTCAGACGAGAGAGGTGATGCGGAGGCCTAGCCGGCCGTCGACGACCACGATCTCACCGCGAGCCGTCACGGTGCCGTTCACGACCAGATCGACAGGCTCTCCAACGGGCCTTCCCAGTCGGATCACTCCGCCCTCGTCCAGCGCCAGCAGCTCTTTGACCGGGACCTTGGCCCTTCCCAACTCGACACTCACGTCGAGTCGAACGCTCGACAGGCGGTCCGCCGTTGCCTGGGAAACCTCGGGCTCGCCGACAGGAATCGAGGCAACACCGATGTCCACCGCCCCATCGCCGAGCGTGACGCGCCAGGTGGCGTCGAATGCCTCCGGCTCCACTTCGATCAGCGGCTGACCGATGGCCTCCTCGATGGCTGTGAAGAACCCTGATGTGATCGTTGCCCGGGTGCTCTCGATCGCGGCTGCGTCCGGCTCGGATTCGAGATCGGGAAGCAGGCCCCGTGCGAGGGCGATCAGCGAGTCGTCGCCGATCGCCAGCCCGAAGACCGTGGTGTCTCCCTCGATGACTGCGGCCATCGTCGTCTGGGGGTCGCGGGCCATCGACTCGGAGGGAGCGAGATTCGCGGGGATCGCGATCAGCTCTGCGAGGGAGTCCACACCGAATTGGAGGATGGTGTCGAGGTCTTGGCGGGCGAGTGTTCGTGTCGTCATGAGGTCCATTTCTCCAGTTGAGTTGCCAGATAAGGGCCTTGTCGGCCGAGATGACACTCGGCGATGAGCCGGCTGTCGATCGAGAGAAGGAGGGGCTCGTCCGTCGTCTGTTCGAGTGTGACGACGTCGCCGACCGACAGGCCGGCGAGGTCCGACGCAGGAATCGAGCTGCGGGCGGTACTCACAGCGACGTCGACCACCGAGTCGCCGAGTATGGATGCCATCGCATCCGACGGCGCAGTCTGCTGGAGGGTGCCGGACCACGTCGCCCGCCGGATCGACTCACGAATCGGGCTGAGCACCGTCAGCGGGTAGCACAGGCTGATGAGCCCGCGGGTGGCGGGCCCGCTGGCCTCGGCAACGACAGAGAACGTCAGCACCAGGACCATCTCGGTTGGCGCGGCGGCGTGGACGAACTGCGGGTTGAGTTCGGTTCCCACTAGCTGCGGCGTGGTGGCGATGATGCCGTCGAGTGACTCACCGAGGGCCTCGAGCGGGTGAACCAGGAGGGCCGAGAGGATCGACTGCTCGAGGTCCGTGGGGCGTCTCGGCGCGACCGGTTTCCCAGAACCGCCCAGCATTCGATCCACGAGCATGAGGCCCAGCTGAGGGCTGACCTCGAAGATGACCCGTCCAGAGGTGTCGCCGAGCTCGAAGACCGACAAGATCGACGGGTTGGGCATCGACCGGATGTAGCCGTCGTAGCTGAGCTGTTCGACACCTATCTGGTCGATCGTCACCGCGGTTCGCAGCTCGCGCCCCAGCCGGTCGGAGAGGTTCTTCGAGAATGTCGCGTGAAGCTCGGTCATGTCGCGCACGAAGCCGCGAGGGAACTTGTCGGGAGCCCGGAAGTCGAACGGTGACACGTC
The DNA here is from genome assembly GCA_024639335.1 of bacterium. Lineage (GTDB taxonomy): Bacteria > Actinomycetota > Acidimicrobiia > Spongiisociales > ZC4RG35 > JAHEDH01. The sequence continues at coordinate 7,429 of JAHEIN010000040.1, forward strand.
GAAGTCGAGCCCAATTGGGCCCCCATGCGCTTTGACGATGGTCGATGGCTGCGTCATCGACGGCCCTGTCGGCGACATCGACCGCCAATCAAGGGAAACGGCGGATGGCTGTTGGCTTTCGTGGCTGTTGGCTTCACCGCTGTTGGGAAGGTGGGAGCATCGTCGGTACCGACTCGGCACGAACGAGCTGCGGTGTGGAGGAACGCCACGCGGAACGTGGAGCGTGCAACGTGAGACGAGCTCCCTATCAGGCTTTCGCCGCTGCGAATGAGCGGAGCCGGTCGGACAGGGTGGAGGCGTCGAACGGCTTCTCGATCAACCCTGCCACACCGATCTGGTCGAGAGTCTCTTCGGCGATGTCCGAGCGACCCGTGAGGAAGACGATCGGGATCGCTCCCAGGGCTTCGTCGGTCCGGAGGTCGCTCACGATCTCGGCGCCGTTGCGGTCCGGCATAACGTAGTCCAGCACGATGAGATCCGGCCGATGTCGATCGGCTGCATCGAACACGTCGTCGGCATTGGCCACCTCGATCACCTCGTCTCCCGCGCGTTTGCCCAGGACAACCGTGAGCAGGTATCGAATGACGGGATCGTCGTCGCAGATGAGGACCTTCATGTTCCTGACCTCGTGAATCGCTTGAGTCGGGCAGTGAGTTCCGCAGGGGAGAATGGCTTCAAGATGTAGTCGTCGGCTCCGAGTTCGAAGCCACGGACCACGTCGCGTTCGCCGCCAACGGCTGTGAGCATCACGACCGGCACGTGGTTGAGAGCAGGGTTCGAGCGAATGCGCTCCAGCACGTCGAAACCATTCGCTCCGGGCATCTGGACGTCGAGAACCACCAGCCCGAATCGATCGTCGTTGGCGGCATCGAGCGCCGCCGACCCATCGGCGTGGTGCTCGACCTCGTATCCCTCGCGCTCGAGCCTGTGGACGATCAATGCAGCGGTAAGGGTGTCGTCCTCGGCCAGCAGGACCCGGCGGGGGTGTTGGGCGTCGTCGGCCGCGGCGACGGCATCGCCCGATGCCTCATGGACGTCGAGAGCGAAGCGACGCGCCCGAGCGAAGGCATTCACCAGACTCTCGTCGGCCGACTCGGTGATCACCGCTGCCGAGAAGGAGGTGACGGTGTGGGATTCGGGGTGAATGGGAGCGTTCCGGGCCGCGTAGCGGGCGTCGTCCAGTTGCTTGATCAGGACGTCGGGTGGATCGCCGCTGATGACGGCGATCTCGGCAGCTTCCCACACCCCTACGGCGCAATGAGGACCGACGTGCTCGCGGAGGATCTGGATGACCTGCTCGGTTGCCGATTCGTCGAGGCCGCTGCCGCGGAACCCACCCGGACCATGCTCTTCTGGCAGCACACAGGCGATGCTCGCCGATCCTGCTGCCTGCATCGTCGCTCGGTAGGCGTCGGTCAGGTCGATTCGCTCCGACATCCGCCCATCTGAAGGTGAGCCGAGGATGTCGTCGATCAGAGCACGCAGTTCACCGGAATGGAAGGGCTTCGAGACGAACGCTGTTGCTGCGAGCTCGGCCACTTCCCGGTTGCGGATCTCCGCAGTTGCTGCCGACATGACGATCACGGGAATGTCGGCCGTCGCCTCGTTGTCCCGAAGTGAGTGCAGCAGTGTCCGGCCATCGCCGTCGGGAAGGAAGAGGTCGAGGAGGATGAGCGCCGGCGTTTGCGCCGTCGAAAGGAAGCGCTCGGCTTCGGTGAGTGACGAGAAGCGCACGAGCCGGCGTGGGTCGCCCGCCAGTTCAGCTCCGATGAAGTGGCTGACGAGCGGGTCGTCCTCGACGACCACGATCGTGTTCGACTCGACCCCTTGGGTGATCGTCGTGAGGATCTCGACGAGCTCACGACCCTTCGACCACAGCTCACCGGCAGGTGCACGCTCGGCGTGCCCGGCGGCGAATGTGACCTCGGGGAATCCGTAGCTCGACCCGGAACCCTTCAAGGTATGAGCGAGTTGACGCACGTTTTCCTCGGCGGTGGCGGCTCCGGATTCGAGTTGGAGGAGTGCTTGTTCCAGCGCGGCTACCTGATCGCCCACCGCACTCCGGTAGAACTGCTGGAGATCGTCCATACCCAGACCATCGGCTCGTCAGAGTCGAACTGAAGTGATCACTGATCGATCAGTCGCAGGCATCGAATCCGCGGTCGAGCAGCGCAACTCAGGTGAGCCTCGACCCGGCCGATTGCGTCACCTCCGGACGCTGGTGACCCTGGTGACGAGGTATTCGCCGAGCGTTCCGAGGACCGACTTGGCGGGGACCCCGGGAAGGGAAGAAGCGGCTTCCCCGGCCAGGGCCAGCCGATGGTGGGCGCTGTCGAGGGCCTGGTCGACGAACCCGCCGCTCCGGACCAGCTCGATGACCTCGTCTATGGTGGCCTGGGTGTAGGGCCGGTCCTGTTTGAGGAGGTCGCGGATCGCGGATCCGTGGGGTCCGTCGAGACCGAGCAGCACCGGCATCGTGAACTTGCCCTCTGCGATGTCGGAGCCCGCAGGTTTGCCGATTTCTTCGGTGGTCGAAACCAGATCGAGCACGTCATCGGCGATTTGGAAGACCATGCCGACTTCATGCGCCCACGTCGAGATCGCCTCGATGACGTCGGGCTCAGCGTTGGCGGCCATCGCCCCGAGGCGTGCGGATGTGCGGATGAGGGAGGCGGTCTTCTGTTCGATCACCTTCTCATAGGCGTCCAGACCGTGGTCGACGTCGAAGTCGAGTGCGAGCTCGCGGGTCTGGCCTTCCACCAGTTCGGCGTACGTCTCGGCGAGTAGCCGGACCGAGTCGAGGGTGAGATGTGTCGCGGCCGTCTCGGATGCTCTCGCCATGAGGAAGTCGCCGGCGAGAATCGCAACCGTGTTCGTCCAGTTGGCATTGACGGATGCAGCACCTCTTCTCGTGTCCGACTCGTCGATCACGTCGTCGTGATAGAGGCTTCCGACATGGATGAGTTCCACGGCGACACCTGCTTCGACTGGACGATGGTCAGATGTGGTGCCGAACTGGCCGGCCAGGATCGCCAGAAGCGGCCGATATCGCTTGCCACCCGCCTTGAGCAGATGCTGGGCGATCTCGGTCAGGTGCTGGTGATCCGAAGTCGAGACCTCGAGAAGGCGCCGCTCGACGGCGGCCATCGACGTCCAGACCTCGGGAAGCGGAATGAGCTCCTGGAGTTCCGACATTGCAGGCGTCACCATACCGACCGCCCTGGACTGGGGTTAATCAGTCGCCGGGAACGGTGGCGGGCCCTCCCGACGGCAGGTTCTTCAGGTCCGGAGTAAACCTACCGAGAGGTATACTCGCGGTCCCTGCGGGGGATTTTCTAGAGGAGGCCCAGCCTTGTTTGAACGGTTCACAGATCGGGCCCGCCGTGTCGTCGTGTTGGCACAGGAAGAGGCCCGACTTCTCAATCACAACTACATCGGCACCGAGCACATCTTGCTCGGACTGCTCAACGAGGGGGAGGGCATCGCCGCCAAGGCGCTCGAGAGTCTCGGCATCAATCTGTCCGGCGTGCGCGAGCAGGTCGTGGAGATCATCGGGCAGGGTCAGCAGGCACCCACGGGCCACATCCCGTTCACGCCCCGCGCAAAGAAGGTCTTGGAGCTCAGCTTGCGGGAAGCCCTTCAGCTCGGTCACAACTACATCGGCACCGAACACATCCTTCTCGGCCTGATCCGTGAGGGCGAGGGCGTTGCGGCCCAGGTACTCCAGAAGCTCGGCGCCGAGCTCCAGAAGGTACGCCAGACCGTGATTCAGCTCCTTTCGGGTCCGACCGGGTCCGAAGAGCAGCCGACGGCGGGCGCCGGTGCCTCGACATCGTCGAGGTCGGAGTCTTCCTCTGCCTCCTCGCAGGGATCGACCGTGCTGGACCAGTTCGGACGCAACCTCACCCAGGCGGCGCGCGACCGCAAGCTCGACCCGGTGATCGGGCGGGCCAAGGAGATCGAACGGGTGATGCAGATCCTGTCCCGTCGTACCAAGAACAACCCGGTGCTCATCGGTGAGCCCGGCGTTGGCAAGACGGCGATCGTCGAAGGCCTCGCTCAGAAGATCGTTTCGAACGAGGTGCCCCAGACGCTCACCAACAAGAAGCTCTACACCCTCGACCTCGGTGCCCTCGTTGCGGGCTCGCGCTACCGCGGTGACTTCGAAGAACGGTTGAAGAAGGTCCTCAAGGAGATCAAGACCCGTGGGGACATCATCATCTTCATCGACGAGATCCACACGCTGGTCGGAGCGGGAGCCGCAGAGGGTGCGATCGACGCCGCATCGATTCTCAAGCCTATGCTCGCCCGGGGTGAGCTTCAGACCATCGGCGCAACCACGCTCGAGGAGTACCGCAAGTATCTCGAGAAGGACTCGGCGCTGGAACGGCGGTTCCAGCCGGTCCAGGTCGATGAACCAACCGTGGCAGACACCATCCAGATCCTCCTTGGCCTCAAGGATCGGTACGAGTCGCACCATTCGGTTCGGTTCACGGATCAGGCGATCGTGACGGCTGCGAACCTGGCGGACCGCTATCTGTCTGATCGCTTCCTCCCCGACAAGGCGATCGACCTCATCGACGAGGCCGGGAGCCGGATGCGGATCACTCGCTCCGCCACCAACCCGGAGTTCGCCGAGATCGACAAGCGCCTCACCGATATCCGGGCGGAGAAGCAGGACGCAGTGCAATCACAGCAATACGAGCGGGCCGCCCAACTTCGTGATCAAGAGCGGTCGCTCATCTCCGATCGAGCTGACGTCGAGCGGCGCCTCGCCGACGAAGGCGGGGAGCTCGGATGGGTCATCGACGACGAAGAGATCGCCCAGGTGCTCGCCCAGTGGACCGGTATCCCCGTCCAGCGGCTCACCGAGGAAGAGACGGCCCGTCTCGTCCACATGGAGGCAGAGTTGCACAAGCGGATCGTCGGACAGCACGATGCCATCGTGGCGGTCTCCAAGGCGATCCGGAGGACCAGAGCGGGGCTCAAGGACCCGAAGCGCCCTTCGGGTTCGTTCATCTTCCTCGGGCCGTCCGGTGTCGGCAAGACCGAGACCGCCAAGGCGCTCGCCGATTTCCTGTTCGGCGACGAGAACTCGCTGATCCAGCTCGACATGTCCGAATACATGGAGAAGCACACGGTCAGCCGGCTGATCGGCTCGCCTCCCGGGTATGTCGGGTACGACGAGGGCGGCCAGCTGACCGAGGCTGTGCGGAGAAAGCCGTTCTCCGTGGTGCTGTTCGACGAGATCGAGAAGGCTCACCCGGACGTCTTCAACACCCTTCTGCAGATTCTCGAAGACGGGCGCCTCACCGATGCGCAGGGCCGGACCGTCGACTTCAAGAACACCGTCATCATCATGACGTCGAACCTGGGTACCCGGGATCTGCGGAAGACGTCCATCGGATTCCACACCGACGACGAGCGGGACACATACGACAAGATGGTGGAGAAGGTGCAGGAAGAGCTGAAGCGGCACTTCCGGCCCGAGTTCCTCAACCGGATCGACGACACGATCGTGTTCCACGAGCTCACGCTCGAAGAGGTCAAGCAGATCGTGGACCTCATGCTGGTTCGCGTCAGAGAGCAGTTGGAGTCCCAGGGGCTCGATTTGATTCTCACCGACGACGCCAAGGTGCATCTCGCGATCAAGGGGTACGATCCGGAGCTCGGCGCCCGTCCACTCCGGCGGTCCATCCAGCGACACCTGGAAGACCCGCTTTCGGAGCAGATGCTGCTCGGCGGCTACACCGCCGGCACGACCGTACTGGTCGGCGCAGACGAGGAGAACGACGAACTCACGTTCGAAGCGTTCGAGACGCCCGAACAGCCGCCGGCGGAAATGGCCGAGCAGGAATGATCTTCAGGGTCAAACTGAGATGATGGTTCGCCCCGGTCCAATCGGACCGGGGCGAACCATTTTGCCGATCTGGTCTTTTGCCGGTGGGCCACCTGGTCTAGGGTGTTGGGTCGGGAGCTGGGAACTCAGGGATTGGCCATGTCCACATCACTCATTGCGCTTGTCGCGCTGGTCGCGACACTCGTCGGTCCGGTCCCCACGATTGACGTGGGGAATGCCGGGGCCGATCGATTCATCGCGGCCCAATCGGGACTCGAACAGCCACGAGACGACCTCGACCGGCTGGGCCGGTCCCCTGATGCGATGCCCGACTTGGGAGGGTTCGAGGCATTCGCTCCCGATGTCCTCGTCAGGGTGCCGGTTTCCCAGGAGGCCTACAGCTGGGACCTGATCGAGCGAGGTCTGAAGAACGGCCGGCTCCCGGGGTCCGTGCTGATGTCGGTGAACTCGTGCCTCCTCGAACGTGACGCTGCGTACACGATGTCTCAGATGATCGAAGCGGCAGCGGACGACGGGATCTCCGTAAGGCCTGCGTGGTGTTATCGCAGCCTCGACCAGCAGCGTTCAACCTATGAGACCAACTGTCCGCTGGTCGAGACCGAGGAGCTGCAATTCGATCCGGTCACAGGTGTTCCGCTCGTCGACGAGAACGGCGAGCTGGTGGTCGTTGTCAGTCCTCCGGAGCGAGAGTGCTCACTGCCTACGGCCACTCCCAGCCGTTCGAATCACGGTTGGGGCCGCGCAGTCGACTTCGAGGTCCGGGGGCGTACCATGGGATGTGGCGACGCAGCTTTCCGGTGGCTCCAGGAGAATGCCGCGGACTTCGGCTGGATCCACCCCGACTGGGCACAATGCAACCGTGAGACGCGCGAGCCCTGGCACTGGGAATATGGCGGCCTGCAGTTGCTCCCGTTCCCGAGTGTCCTTCCTCCTGAACCCGTTGTGCCGCCCGCCAACATGGAGTGACCGGAGTCAGAAGTGACTTTTGAATCTGCTCTCGGGCTGGCTCGTCGGGCACCGTCATGACTACGCTCACGCGCGCTGGGCCCAGATGGTTCAGCTTCGAATCAGGAGGCATTCAACGTGAAGAAACACACTCGTTTGATCGCGCTGCTCATGGCGCTGGCGCTCGTCCTGGCCGCATGCGGCGACGGCGATGACGCAACCGAAGGCACCGTCGCGGAAGACGGCGGACTGATCTGTGAAGTCACCGACGTCGGTGGAGTCGACGACAAGGGCTTCAACGCCTCCGCATGGGCCGGGGCCCAGCGGGCCGCCGCGGACTTCGGCGCAGAGCCCAAGGTGCTCGAGTCCCAGGCCGAGACCGACTACGAAGTCAACATCAACTCGTTCGTCGATCAGGAGTGCGACCTCATCGTGACCGTCGGGTTCCTCCTCGGTGACGCCACCAAGGAAGGCGCCAATTCCAACCCCGATCAGAGCTTCACGATCGTCGACTTCGCCTACGGCGAGGGTGAGATCGAGAACGACAATGTCAAGGGCCTCGTCTTCAACACCGACGAGGCGGCCTTCCTCGCCGGCTACCTGGCGGCAGGCGTAACCGAGACTGGAGTGGTCGGCACCTTTGGCGGTATCAACATCCCGCCGGTGACGATCTTCATGGACGGCTTCGTCCGGGGCGTGGAACACTACAACGGCATCAAGGGCACCGACGTCCAGGTCCTCGGCTGGGACCCCGACACTCAGGAGGGCTCGTTCACGAACAACTTCGAGTCGCTCGACGACGGACGGGCGTTCGCCCAGAGCCTCGTCGACGAGGGTGCTGACATCGTGATGCCGGTCGCTGGGCCCGTGGGCCTCGGCTCCGCAGCGTTGGCGAACGAGCTCGGCACGTTCTCGATAGTCGGCGTCGACGTGGACGGCTTCGAGGCCGACACGAACAACTCCGGTGTCTACCTCACGTCGGTCCTGAAGCGGATCGACAACGCGGTGTTCGATGCGGCCGACGACGCACTCAACGGTGAGTTCACCGGCGAGCTGTATGTCGGAACGCTCGAGAACGAAGGTGTGGGGATTGCTCCATATCACGACAAAGCCGACCTCGTCTCCGACGAACTGGCCGGCGAGGTCGATGCGCTCCGTGACGACATCATCGGCGGCGCAGTGAGCGTCTCTGGCTGAAGTCTCGACGATCCAATGACCGGAGCCCCCTGAGGAAGGGGGCTCCGGCGCGTCAGGGGGAGCGGAAAGTCACTTTCGTTCGGGCCTGAGAAACCCCGAGGGACCCGGGGTGCGCGGGGATCCTCGGGCCTATCCTCGGAATGGTCGGCCGGGACTGCGGAGGTGTTTCGTTGAAGCTGGAACTGAAGGGGATCACCAAGCGGTTCCCGGGAGTGGTGGCCAACGATCACGTCGACCTCGAGATCGAGACGGGTGAGATCCTGTGTCTGCTCGGAGAGAACGGCGCAGGCAAGTCGACACTCATGAACATCCTCTACGGCCTCTACTCGGCCGATGAGGGCGAGATCCTCATCGACGGCGAGGTGCAGCACTTCGCAGGGCCGGGTGACGCCATCGCGGCAGGAATCGGGATGGTGCATCAGCACTTCATGCTCGTCCCGGTGTTCACGGTGGCCGAGAACGTCGTGCTCGGCGTCGAGCCGACCACGACCGGCGGGGTACTCGACATCAATGAGGCGCGGGAAGATGTTCGCCAGATCTCCAACCAGTACAACCTCGCCGTGGACCCGGACGCGGTCATCGAAGACCTCCCCGTCGGCATCCAGCAGCGGGTCGAGATCATCAAGGTTCTGTTCCGGGACGCCGAGATTCTCGTCTTCGACGAGCCGACAGCGGTGCTGACACCGCAGGAGGTCGATGAGTTCTTCAAGATCATCGACAAGCTCAAGGACGACGGAAAAGGGATCATCTTCATCACCCACAAGCTGAAGGAGGTCCTCGAGGTCGCCGACCGGATCGCGGTTCTGCGTCGCGGGGCGGTCGTCGGATCTGCGGATCCGGCAACCGCGACCGAGAGCGGTCTGGCCGAGATGATGGTCGGTCGTCCTGTGGACCTGAAGGTCGACAAGTCCGAAGCCGACCCGAAGGACGTCGTGCTGTCCGTGAAGAACCTCACGGTCACCAACCTGTTCGGAGGGACAGCCGTCGATGATGTGTCATTCGAAGTGCGACGCAACGAGATCGTCGGGATCGCAGGTGTCCAGGGCAACGGTCAGACCGAACTCGTCGAAGCACTCACGGGTCTTCGTGAGATCGCGGCTGGGACGGTCATCATCAAGGGCGAAGATCACACGAATTCGACCCCTCGGCAGATCCACGACTCAGGCGTTGCGCACGTGCCCGAGGATCGACAGCGATCCGGTTTGGTGCTCGGGTTCAGCCTCACCGAGAATTTCGTCCTCGATTCGTACTACCAGAAGCCGTTCTCGGATGGCATCAAGATGGACTGGAAACGGAGCCGTTCCGAGGCAGAGAGACTCATCGAAGAGTTCGATGTCCGGACCCCGTCGTCCGAGATCCCTGCGAGCAATCTCTCGGGCGGCAACCAACAGAAGGTCATCGTGGCTCGTGAATTCGGACGACAGGTCGATCTGGTGATTGCTTCGCAACCCACCAGGGGCATCGACGTCGGATCGATCGAGTTCATCCACGAACGAATCATCGAGGAGCGTGACGCAGGGGCCGCAGTGCTGATCGTCTCCACCGAACTCGACGAGGTGATGGCGCTGTCCGATCGGATCCTCGTCATGTTCGATGGGAAGGTCGTCGCCGAAACGAAGCCAAGCGAGACGACGAACACCGAACTCGGCCTCTACATGGCGGGAGCATCATGACCGATCAGCTGACCCCATCCGAAGTCGAACCCGAACCACCCGAGGGCTCGTTCTTCGGTGATCTCACCGGGTCGGGCCGAATCGACTGGCGTTCGAATGTCCTCATCCCGGCCCTGGCGATCCTCAGCGCCCTGATCGTCGGGGCACTGATCATTGCTCTGGGCGATCTGGACACGCTGCGGCTGTGGCGATCGAGTCCGGGTGACGCGCTCGGCGTGACGGTCGAGACGGTGGCCGATGCCTACGGCGCCTTGTTCAAGGGAGCGCTCGGCAGCGTCAACGCCATCTCGGAAACCCTCACCAGAGCGGCGCCGTTGATCCTTGCGGGTCTCGCAGTCGCCGTGGGTTTCCAGGCGGGCCTCTTCAACATCGGCGCCAACGGGCAGATGCTCATCGGCGGGATGTTCGCCCTCGTCATTGGTTTCCAGTTCGACCTTCCCATCATCCTGCATCTCCCGATCGCCATCATCGCGGCCTTCATCGGTGGCGCTCTCTGGGGTGCAATCCCGGGATATCTGCGGGCAAAGACCGGCGCCCATGAGGTGATCACGACGATCATGCTGAATTTCGTGGCGCTGCGCTTGGTCGACTACTGGCTGACCATTCCCTTCTTCCAACTGGAGGGTCGAACCGATCCGGTGTCGAAGAGCGTTCTCGAGAGTGCCCGATACCCCGAGTTGATCGCGTTCATCAATCCCCGGTATCGAGTTCACCTCGGAATCGTCATAGCAGTGCTCGTCGCCGTCGGCGTGTGGTGGCTGCTGTTCCGGTCGACGATCGGGTTCGAGTTCCGGGCCGTTGGAGCGAACCCAGACGGCGCGAAGTACGCCGGCATGAACGTGGTGTTGCTCTACGTGGCAGTGATGGCGACGGCTGGAGGCCTCGCCGGGCTCGCCGGAGGCGACCAGGTCCTCGGCACGCTGGGCCGTGGCACACCTGGTTTCGTCGGTGTGATCGGATTCGACGCCATCGCGTTGGCATTGCTCGGAAGATCCCATCCCTACGGTGTGGTGGCCGCTGGTCTTCTGTTCGGCGGCCTTTCGGCCGGTGGCCAGGCGATGCAAGCGACCACCGACGTCGGGATCGACATCGTCCAGGTGATCCAGGCGTTGATCATCGTGTTCATAGCCGCTCCGGCGCTGATCAAGGCGATCTACCGGGTTCGGGCAGAAGCCGAGTCGACCCAGGTCTCTCAGGGGTGGGCAACATGACGGCAACTCTCACCCAACACGCCGAAGGGGTGCGCTCACCGGCTGAGATCCGCCGTAGCCGCGTGCTCGCCATCGTGTATCTCGTACTCGCGGTTCTCGTTCTGGTGGCGTTTGGGTTCGGCTCGGAGGGCTCCGCGACCTTCGTCCTCAGCCGACCCGGAGATGCCATTCAGGTCGGCAGTCCGACGATCCCCGGTTCGGGATTGGCGTTCGTGGTGTCGGCAGTGTTGGCGTTCCTCGGTGCCCGACAGTGGATGGCCGGCTTCGGATCGAGAACCAACCTGGTCCTCGCGATCGGGCTGGGACTCGTTGCCTTTTCGTTTCTGGCCTGGGCGGCGGACGGCGCCTCGTTCAGCCTGGTCGGGCTCCTCCAGGAGGCCATGAAACGAGCCGTGCCCATCACCTTCGGCGCCGTCAGCGGACTGCTGTGCGAGCGGACGGGAATCATCAACATCGGCATCGAGGGGATGCTTCTGGCCGGCGCCTTCACCGGTGCGATCGTCGGCTCCACGCTGGGTGCCGCCGCAGGCATGATCGGAGCGGCGCTCGTCGGCGGCCTGCTCGCAGTGCTGCTGGCGGTCCTGACCGTCAAGTACCGGGTCGATCAGATCATCGCCGGTGTGGTGATCAACATCTTCGTGCTTGGCCTGACCTCGTTCTACACGTCGCAGTTCCTCGTCGAGAACCCGGCGCTGAACAATGCCCCGATCATGCGCGCCTTCGGCATTCCGATCTTGTCGGACATCCCGTTGATCGGGCCGGTCCTGTTCGACCAGAACATCTTCGTCTACGGCATGTACGTGCTCGTTGGAGTGACCAGCTTCGCTCTCTTCAGGACCAAATGGGGCCTCAGGACGCGAGCGGTTGGCGAGAAGCCGAGGGCGGCGGACACGGTGGGCATCCATGTCTTCCGAATGAAGTACCTGAATGTGATCATGGGCGGTCTCGTTGCCGGGTTCGGCGGCGCCTACTTCACGATCGGATCCGTCGGGCGGTTCGACGAGAACATGACGGCCGGTCGAGGGTTCATCGGCTTGGCGGCGATGATCTTCGGTCGCTGGCACCCCGTCGGGGCGATCTCGGCCGCACTCGTGTTCGGTCTCGCCGACTCCCTCCAGGTGAAGCTGGGAATCCTCGACACTCCGATCCCATCGGAGTTCCTGGCGATGGCGCCTTACCTCGTCACCATCGTCGTCGTTGCCGGCCTCGTCGGCCGCAGCCGCCCCCCATCCGATTACACCGCCTACGTCAAGGAATAGTTCGGCCTGGAGACCTCACGCTGTGTGCTCGCTCGCTGGCGCTCGCATTGCGCTCGATGTTCAGGCTGGCGCCTTCACGCTTGATGTGCTTCGCATGCCACGCCGTTCAGTGAAGGGAACGTCCGGTGGTGGCCATCGGTGAGCCCGTCCCATCCCTGGGTCGTCGTCGGCCACGGTGATGCGGCCGGAGGTCATCTTGCGTCTGGGAGGCCGTCAGGCCGAACCGGACATCAGGCGGTCAGCCGACCATCCGGCTCTCTCGACCCGAGGCCGTCCTATGGGGCCGTCGTGGTGGTCTCGTCGGGGATGACCAGGGAGGTCTCGGGGGTCGACACCTCGGCGGAGGGGTAGCCGAAGACCTCGATCTGCTGGATGGCCAGCTCGCTGAACACCCGGTCCTCGGTCGGCGAAGGGAGGTAGGCATCGCTCACGGCGATCTCGATCTCGAAGGTGTTGACCGCCGAGAACTGGAGCGACTGTGCGCCGCCCTCGTCCTGGAGCTCGAACAGAACGGGTGCGGCACCACCGTCGATCGTGATGTCCTTCGCTCGGTAGTTCTGGCGCAGGCCGGGGTCGTCCGCGGCGAGATTCGTCCAGACGACACCCGTGATCACGCTGCGCTCGGCGAGGATCAGTGTGATCGTGACGTCGGTGCCCTCCTCGAGCTCATCCCAGTTGATCTGGTATTCGCCGCCGGCTTCATCGATGAGATTCTCGCATCCGAGGCTTGCGAGACCTGAGACCG
>JAHEIN010000041.1 GCA_024639335.1 bacterium
CTCCTTGTCGGAATGCCAGAAGGGCAGTCCGGAGAAGTAGAAAGATATCTGCAATGGCAATTGGTACCGTCAAGTTCTTCAACAACGACAAGGGATTTGGTTTCATCTCCCGCGAAGACGGAGACGACATTTTCGTGCACTTCTCGAACATCGTGGGCGATGGACATCGCTCGCTGTCCGATGGACAGCAGGTCGAGTTCGAAATCGGCCCCGGCCGTAAGGGCGACGAAGCAAAGAACGTCCGCCCGCTCTGAACCTTTCAGCGCTCTAGAACGAAAAGCCGCCGGTTCGCCGGCGGCTTTTCTGTTTGCTCGCTTCGCTCGCCGCTTTGCGGTATGCGCCATGCGCTATGCGGTATGCGCCACAACCCGGTCACACACCCAGGCTCACCCTTCCATCTCGAGCAGCAGCTGCATTCTCTTCGAACTCGACCCGCTGGGCACCGATACTGCCTTGCAGTCGGTTCGGCCCTGGTCACACAGCTGGTAGGCGCCGGAAGGAAGTGCCGGCAGTGTGATCGTCGGCGGTATCGGCATTGCCATCTCGCAGAAGTACTCGGTCGTGCGAGGTTCGTACCACTCGCCATCGTGGGCTCGATTGACGCTCGATGCTGCAATCAGATCGTCGCCGTTCCACAACTCCACGCACGCCGAGCTCCACTCGAGCGTCACCATGTCGGAAGCCGCCGTGTTCCCACCGTCACCGGGCGAACACGCCACCACAACGATCGAAACGACGAGTAACGCAAGCGCGCGGGCGGGGAACCGCAGCGGCTTCGATCGAAGCAACAGCATGGTCACCCTCATGATGCGTCGGAAACCGCAAACCGCAAAGCGCAAACCGCAAAGCGGCTACAGCGGGACGTCGGGTGGGGCGGGGCGGGAGCGGTGGAGCTCTTCTCGGGCGGCGTGCGTGCGGGTGAGCAGGTTGGCCATCAGGGACTCGATCTCCTCGAGCTGGTGCTCGATCTCGTCTTCGGCCTCGAGACGGAGCCTGCGGGCTTCGCCCTCGGCACGGCGAACCAGGATGTTGGCCTCCTCGACGGCTTCGGCGAGGACGTACGACTCGGACACCAGCCGCTTCGATTCGGCCTTGGCCCGCTCCAGGATCTCGTGCGCCCGCTCATTCGTGCGGGCGATGAAGGCTTCACGCTCACGCACCATCCACCGGGCAGCCCGCAACTCGTCTGGCAGCTCCGCGCGTAGCCGCTCCAGCATGGCGGTGAACTCGTCACGATCCACCAGTACGTTGTTCGACAACGGCATCGACTTCGCCTCGGCCAGGTAGGCCAGCATCTCGTCGATGAAATCCTGGAGCTCGCCGACGTTGGTTCGTGCCTGCGGCGTCACAACCGGTGGTGGCGCCAGATCGCGCTGCTCGTGTTCGTGATCTGTCATGGCAGCTCCTCCTCGAGCGCCTCCGCGACCGGCGGGGGCACCAGATCTCCCACGCTACCGCCCAGCCGGGCCACTTCACGGACGAGCGACGAGGAAACGAAGCTCCAGTCGGGGCTGGTCGGCATGAAGACCGTCTCCATCGCGCGCAGGTGCGAGTTCATCTGCGACATCTGCAGTTCGTAGTCGAAGTCGGAGCCGGCCCTCAGACCCTTCACCACCACATCGACTTCCTGTTCCGCCGCGAAGTCGACCAGCAGTCCATCGAAGGATGCCAGGTCGATGTTGTCCAGCCCCTCGAGAGAGGCGTCCAGCAGTTCGATCCGCTTCGAAAGCGTGAACATCGAGTTCTTCGAGGGGTTCGAGACCACGGCCACGACGACCCGGTCGTAGATGGCGGCGCAGCGCCTGATGATGTCGATGTGACCGTTCGTCGGAGGATCGAAGCTCCCCGGGCACATGGCGGTCGTCACGACGTCTCCTTTCGATACCTGATGATTCTGGTGCCTCCGAGCCGCCGTTCGTCGTCAATCGCGAATCCTTCTGGTTCCGGCGTCGAGTCCGACGATCGCCGGGTGATCACCACCAGCGCATCATCGGCGAGCTCGGGTGCGATCCGCTCCAACACATCCCCGACGGCGCTTGCCTCCATCGGCCACGGCGGGTCGCAGAAGACGACATCGAATGGACCATCGGCTGCGGCGTCCCAGGTGCGGACATCGGCCTTCCGGACGATGGCGTCGATTCCGAGGGTGTCGAGGTTGGCACGGAGCGAGTCGAGGGCCTTGCGCCCCGACTCGACGAACACCACCGACTCGGCCCCCCGGGACATCGCCTCGATCCCGAAGCTGCCGGCACCGGCGTACAGGTCGACCACCCGGGCATCGGGGATCTCGAAGGCGATCGAATTGAAGATCGACTCCTTCGCCCGATCCATGATCGGTCGAGTCTCATCGGTGTCGGGCCCAATGAGCCGGCGACCCCTGAACTCCCCTGCAATCACCCGCATGTCGACCCCCCGATCATGAGATGAACAGCCACTCGGTCTTCCCCTCCTCGTCGTCACCGAAGAACATCACGATCTCCTCCAACAGATCAGGGTGGTCCGCCAGACCGGGATCGGCATCGACCAGTGCGAATGCCTCGTCCCTGGCGGCGATCAGGCTCTCACGATCCGACACGATGTTTGCCAGCCGCAGATCGCTCCGGCCCGACTGGCTGGCGGCGAACACCGTGCCCTGTCCCCGGATCTCCAGATCCTCACGTGCCAACTCGAACCCGTCGTTCGTGCGGACCATCGCCTCGATTCTCCGCTCTCCATCCGGAGTGGTGGGGTCGGCCAGCAGGATGCACACCCCCGGGTGCTCACCACGTCCAACCCGGCCCCGCAGCTGGTGCAGCTGGCTCAAGCCGAACCGGTCGGCGTCCTCGATCACCATGACGGTGGCGTTCGGGATGTCGATTCCCACCTCGATGACGGTGGTGGCGACCAGGACGTCGAGCTCTCCTCGTCGGAACACGTGCATCACGTCGTCTTTGTCACGGGGTGGCATCTGTCCGTGGATCAGCCCGAAGCGCAGCTCCGGGAGCAACTCACCGAGCCGCCGGAATTCCGACTCGGCGCTGGCGGCCTCGACCTTCTCGGAGTCATCTACCAGCGGGCAGACCACGAAGGCCTGCCTGCCCTTCGAGACGGCGGCGCCCACCAGTTCCCACACACGGGACTCCTGATCGCGACCGACCGATCGAGTCTGAATTGGGCTGCGACCGGGGGGCAACTCATCGATGATGGTCTCTTCGAGATCGCCATAGAGCGTCATCGACAGGGTTCGTGGGATCGGCGTGGCGGTCATGATCAGAAGATCCGGCGAAGTCTCCGCTTCACCTTTCTGGCGAAGCACGTTGCGTTGCTCGGCGCCGAACCGGTGCTGTTCGTCGATCACCGCCATGCCCAGCGAGGCGAACTCGACGGTGTCCTGGATCAGAGCATGGGTCCCCACGATGATGTCGATGCCGCCGCCGGCGAGCATCTCGAGGATCTCGGGACGGCCGGCACCGGAATCGAAGTTGGTGATCGCCTGGCTGCCTGTGAGTAGCGCCATCCGGACGGTCGGCTCGGCCGGTGCCTCGCTGAACAGCGAATCCATCCCGAGCGACGCGTCCGGGCCCATGTCGGGCGGGGTCATGTGCGACTGGTCGAACAGGTCGCTGACCCCGAGGAAATGCTGGACGGCCAGCACCTCGGTCGGAGCCATCACCGCCGTCTGATACCCACCTTCGACGGCATACAACAGCGCAGCCACCGCGACCACCGTCTTGCCCGAGCCCACCTCGCCCTGGATCAGGCGTTGCATCGGATACGACGTCGCCATGTCGCCGGCGACATCCTCGATCGCCTGGCGCTGGGCGCCGGTCAACCGGTAGGGAAGCCCCGAGACGAACCGCTCGGACAGCTCCCTGGACGGCCCATGCACGATCCCCACCTGGTTGTCCTCGCGAAGCCGCTTGTTGAGCGCCAGTGCGGTCTCGAGCCGGAAGAACTCGTCGAAGATGAGCCGTCGTCTGGCGATCGCCACGTCTTTCATCGAGTCCGGGAAGTGGATCGAGTTGAACGCGTCGTTGCGAGACGCCAGCTTGCGCCGAGAGACGATCTCGGCAGGGACCGAATCCTCGATCGGCCGTGCCCGTTTGAGGGCATTCCAGATCCCCCGGCGGATCCAGCCCGAGCCGACTTTGGCGGCATTCGGATGGATCGGTACGACCCGCCCGGTCTTCAGACCTTCGGTCGACGACGAGGACAACACATCGACCTCGGGAGACTTCATCTGCGTCGTGCCCCGGAACCGCTCCACCTTGCCCGACAGTGCCACCTCGGCCCCGACGCTCAGCTGTCGGGCGCGGAACGCCTGGTTGAACCAGACCGCCTTGATTGTGCCGGTCCCGTCGGTGAGCCGGGCCTCGGTCATCGTCAGACGCGCTCGGGGACGGCGGGTCGACACGGACAGCACCTCGGCGATCACCGTCACCTCCTCACCCACGGGCAGCTGGGCGACCGGCTCGATGCGCGACCGGTCGATGTACCGGCGCGGGAAGTGGAACAGCAGATCCCGGACCGAGTCGATGCCCGCACCTTCCAGCGCCTTGCCGCGGGCACCCGACAGCCCGGAGACGCGCTGAACCGGAATGTCATCGAGGTATTTGAGCGAAGGCACCGGTACGACTACTCGACGGAGATGAGATACGGATAGGTCGGCTGGCCTCCCGGAATCACGACCAGCTCTACCTCGGGATGCAGCTCCGAGAGGTACGCCTCGAGGCTCTTCGTCGCAGACAATGGGGCGTCCAATCCGGTGTACAGGGTCACGATCTCAGGGTTCGCCGGAGGCATCAACTCGGCGACGAGCCCGCGCAGGACCGCTTCGACATCAGGGCCGTTCACGACGATCGAACCGTCGGCGAGCCCGATCCAGTCGCCTTTCGAGATCACGAGATCATCTACCCGGGCGTTCCGCACTGCCGAAGTCACCTCCCCGACCATCACCGATGACGCAGCGGCCGCCATCGTCTCGGCGGTCTCTTCGATGTCATCAGACGCAGTGGTGTAGCCGAGCATCGCCGTGATGCCCTGCGGAACGCTCCGAGTGGGAACGACCCGGACGGTCTTCGTGGAGACCTGATCGATCTGTTCGGCCACGGGAACGATGTTCTTGTTGTTGGGCAGCAGGATCACTTCCTTCGCCGGCACGTCCTCGACCGCCGCCAGCAAGTCCTCGGTCGACGGGTTCATGCTCTGACCGCCTCTGACCACGCCCTGAACACCCAGGTCGCGGAAGACAGCGACGAGCCCATGGCCGTTGGCGACGGTCACCACGCCCAGCGGGGCAACCGAGGCCTCGTCTCTCGGGAGGAACACGTCATCGGTCTCCAGGACACCCGGTCTCTCGGTGAGATCGGTGATCCTGATGTCCGACGGCGTCCCGGCCGCGATCCCGGCCTCGATCGCCGGTCCGATCTCATCGGTGTGGATGTGGCAATTCCACGTGCCCTTGCCGCCGACGATCGCGATGGAGTCGCCGAGCTTCGCCCAGCGGTCCCGAAACGTCTCCATTGCCTCATCGGTGGAATCGAGGAAATACATCACCTCATAGCGGAGCTCAGACACCGCCGATGAAGAGTCGATCTGATCGAGATGTGCCTCGGCGGTCAACAGATCGTGGGGGAGGTCGACCGGGTTCACGGCCGCCGCCTCGGCGAGCGCAGCGAACAACAGCACGAGACCGGCACCGCCCGCATCCACAACCTGGGCTTGCTTGAGAACCGGCAGCGCCTCCGGCGTGCGAGCGAGCGCCTCGACAGAGCGACGGAAGACTGCTCCTGCCAGCTCGGCGAGACTCGAGTGTCCGTTCTCCTCGGCCTCCTCCGCCGTCTCGCGAATGACCGAGAGGATCGTGCCCTCCACCGGTGTCGCTACCGCCTTGTATGCGGAGTCAGAGGCCCGCGCCAGCCCTTCGGTGAACTCGGGGACATCGACGGAGTGATGGTTGGAGAAGGTCTCGGCCATCCCACTCAGGATCACCGACAGGAGGATCCCCGAATTGCCTTTGGCACCCATGAGCGAACCGTGGGCGATCGCATCTGTCACCTCGCGCATCGATTCGGTGCCGTCGAGCTCGACCATCACCCGCTTGATCGTCCCGGACATGTTCGAACCGGTGTCACCGTCCGGAACCGGATAGACGTTCAGACCATTGAGCGCGCTCCGATACGTCGTGATCAGCTCATCGAAGCGGACGAACGCAGACTTGATGTCGTGAGAAGTGAATACCATGGTCGTTGTCGCGATGATACCGATGGAGCCTGAAGCTCTGACGCGCAGACCTGACCGTTTCGCATTCGCCCGCCAGACGGTGTTACGATTCCCGCCGTTCCCCCAGGAGATCTTTTTCCGATGTCTTACCGCTGCGAAGTCTGTGGCAAGGAGCCGAGTTACGGCAAGACCGTGACCTTCTCCCACAAGCGAAACAACCGCCGCTGGCTGCCGAACATCCAGCAGGTACGGGTCAAGCACGGGTCCAACACCCGCAAGGCCCGCGTCTGCACCTCGTGCATCCGCGCCAACAAGATCGAGAAGGCCTGAGCATTGGCAATCCAGGGCGTCGTCAAGACCTATGACCCGGTCACGGGTGTGGGTGTCGTCGTTCTCGATGAAGACCAGTCGGAGGCCTATCTCAGGCCTGGATCCCTTCAAGGATCGATCTTCCGCATGCTCCGACAGGGCCAACGGATCCTCTTCGACCTCGAAACCGAGGACGACAACCGCTACGTGACCTCGATCCGGGTGGGACAGAGCGGATACTGACGGCCTCCCCTCCGTCTCGGTGGTTAGAGTCCGAAGCAGGCAGTCTCAAGGAGTCTCATCGTGGTCCAGGCATATGTGTTGATCCAGACCGAGGTCGGCAAAGCCGCCGTCGTTGCCGAAGAGGTTCGCATCATCCCCGGAGTCGATTCCGCAGATGACGTCACGGGCCCCTACGACGTGATCGTCAGGGCTTCGGCAAGCGACGTCGACCAACTCGGCAAGCTGGTCGTCGCCAAGATCCAAGCAATCGCCGGCATCACCCGCACCCTCACCTGCCCCATTGTGAACCTCTGACACGAACGCGCGCACCATACGGAGCGGTCGAAAGCCGGCTCGGGGTCGATCGTGTCGACCACGATCGTCGACTCGAAAGGATCTCTGAGTTCCCAAAGCGCATCACCACGAAGCCTCCCGATGATCAGGTCTCTCGCCCGTCGCGTCCGTGCCGATCGTGATGACCTCCGTCACACTCAACCAGGAGCTCGAGACCTAGTCCGCGAAACATGGCCCAACTGAGTCCGGATATCGAAGCCGGTAGGCCTCCGTCGCAGCAGGTTCCACAACGCCGCCTCGGCTTTCGTCATCGCCTTGCGCAGTACCCTCGCACGCCGTTTCGTCCGGTCGAGGTCAACAATTCCACCCGCCCCTGACAGAGTCGGGCTGGAGCGCCCCCCACCCACCTCGTGGGTCCCGGCCCCCGTCGCCACGGCTCCGGACGGACACACCTTCTCATCCGCCGGCAATCCGGAGGCCCAAGGCGTCAGCATCCGACTCCGACCGGAAGACGCTCGAGTGTGTCCCCCGGAAGGGGAAAGGTTCTTGCGAACCGCCGAGCTTTCCCGCACACAATGTCAAGAAATCACCCGGCAGCGGGACCGGCCGGCGGTTCGGAGGTAGGGGGAAGACCCGCGAGCCTCAGCCGAGCTTGGAGGCGATCGTGGAGGCGTTTCGTAGGGCGGTGCCGTCGGCGCCGTGGGTGGAGAAGGCCCGGGGTGGCGAGGCGAGGGCCTCGGCGATCATCCCGTCGAGCAGTTCCTTGCGGGAGACCGCCGGATCGACGAACAGCTTGGCCGACAGGCTACCGGGAATGGTGTTGATCTCGTTGACGTAGAGCGTTCCGGCAGCGTCGAGAAAGTCGATACGGGCCACCGAACGGACGCCGACGAGGGCGGCGACCTTCGGGGCGATCTCGGCGATCTGGGATTCGAGGCCAGGCTCGACATCGGCCGGGACGCTGTTGCCAGTGGTGCCGCCGTCGCCCCACGCCAGATACTTCTGCTCGTAGGAGTACAGCCCGTCGCCACTGATCTTGGGCTCCTCGATGTTCGACAGCGAGAGGTTCGGATACGTCCGGACAGCGACGTTGAGATCACGGAAGCCCGACAGGAAAGGCTCGATCACCGCTCCGTCCCCCAGGTGTGGGGACGTCCTCAACAGCGCCAACGCGGTGTCGAGGTCATCGACGACCTCGATCCCGATCGAACTACCACCGAACCTCGGCTTGACGATGTACGGAGCATCGAAGCCGGGAGCCACCCCCGGTTCGAGGAGGAGCCGAGGCAGGCTGGGGAGCCCGGCATTCGACACGGACGCTGCGAACGCCAGCTTGTCCATGCCGAGTGCCGAGCCGGCCTGACCCGGCCCGGTGTACCGGTAGCCTGCGAGGTCCATCGCACCCTGGATCGTCCCGTCCTCGCCGGGGCCGCCGTGACAGCAGTTCACAACGATGGTGATGTCCAGCGGCTTCTTCTTCTGTGTCCACCCTTGGCCGGGGCGGGCGTCGAAGGTCAGCTCACGCGCCTTGCGTGGGACACCGTCGGCGAAGTCGGAGACCTCGAGCCCGGGATCCACGAGGTGGAAGTCGCCGTTCTTGGCCCAATAGATCGCTAGGACATCACCGAGGGTTCGGGTCGCCTGGAGACCGGTCGAGATCGAGATGTCGTGTTCGGGTGAGGGGCCACCGAAGAGAACCGCAGGTGTGGGCATTGTCGGAAACCTCAGGGATAGTGGTCTGGCAGATCGTTCTCGTACAGCACGGCGTCGCCGGGACCGAGTTGGTCGCGGACCCAGGCGACGGCGTCGTCGCGAGTGGCGAAGAAGTGTACCGACGCGCCCCCCGCAGCCTCGACACCCGCCCC
Organism: bacterium; assembly: GCA_024639335.1. Taxonomy (GTDB): domain Bacteria; phylum Actinomycetota; class Acidimicrobiia; order Spongiisociales; family ZC4RG35; genus JAHEDH01. The sequence continues at coordinate 8,892 of JAHEIN010000041.1, forward strand.
CAGCGCAGCCCGATTCGTTCGCCCCACGATGGCGACATCGGTTGCGACGGTGCCGGCCCTTCGGGCGAACTCGGTGTTCGCCTCCTCCTGCATCGGCCCCAGCTCGACCATTCCCGGAGTCACCACCACCTTGCGGCCCTCCCCGGTTCCAGCGAGCAGATCGAGCGCCCGTGCGGCGCCGGCCGGATTCGAGTTGAAGGTGTCGTCGATCACGACGAAGCCTCGCTCGGAGCGAGCCGCCACCTGACGATGCGGCGGGGTCGGCAGCGTCGACAAGCGCTCGTCGAGGCCGTCGGTGGCGAAGTCCAGCGCCATCAGGGCGCCCACGGCGCATGCGGCATTCCCGACCTGGATCACCTCGGGGTCGACGCTCCCGACGGCCCGGCCACCGACAGAGATCTCACCGGTCACCGGGTCACCGGTCACGTCTGCCGGCTCACCGGCCACCGACACCGTGATCATCCGCCGTCGCGAAGCTTCCTCGGCGGCGACCCGGGCCAGACGGGGATCATCGACGAGGATCACCCCGATCTCCGTCCGCTCGAAGATCTCCCGTTTGGCCTCAGCGATGTTCTCGAGAGTCTTCATCCGCTCGAGGTGAACGGGACCCAGCGCCGTCAGTACCGCGACCTCCGGCGGGATCCACGAGCACAACTCGCGGATCTCCCCCGGGCCGTAGGTCCCCATCTCGGCGATGAACACGCCGGTCCCCGATCCGAGGTGCTCGTTGACCGCCCGAGCCAGGCCCATCCGATTGTTGAACGAGGCCGGGCTCGCCGTCACCGTCGTCTGGACGGCCAGCAGATGCGCCAGGTATCCCTTCGTGGTCGTCTTCCCGTACGAGCCGGTGATGGCGACCACTCGTGCGCCGGACCGGTCGAGCCCCGCCTTTGCTTGGTCGACCCATCGCTGATCGATTCTCCGCTGGATCGGGTTCCAGATCCGAAGCGCCAGATCGACCAGCCATGGGAACACGAGAAGAACCACGGCACCCAGGAACGGGAAACCGGCGAACATGGCGACCACGACGAGACCAAGGACGAGTGCGGCGGTGATCACGGTGGTGGCACGCATTCGGGTCGTCCACGCGAGATCCGACGTCCGGCCGGTCAGCGGCATCCCAACCGGGCCGGCGACGACGACCGCAGCGACCCCCAGCACGAAGACGCCCGAGGCCAGCGAGCCCAAAGTTGCGAGCGTTGCGGTCACTGCGAGCAATTGGTTGAGGCCCGTAGAGCGCCACCATCGAGCCGCGAACACCCCGACCGACGGCAGATAGTGCTCCCGCTGGGCGACCCTCAGCCATCGAAGCGACTGCAGTCCGGAGGCCACAACGACGATCGCCGCCAGGAGAGCGCTCATTGCAGAGCCTCGATCGTCGACCGGAGTGCCTCCGGGTGGGTCGTCGGGATGAGGTGTCCCGCACCAGCGACGACATGGAGGCTCGCCCTGTCGCCGAGCAGCTGCTTGGCGCGTTCGGGGATCCACAACGGGACGTCGTGGTCTTCGGCCCCCCACACCAGCGAGACCGGGAGGTCCAGCTCCGTCAACTCGAACTCGTAGGACTCGTTGACGACCGTGACCAGCACGTCGCGCATGACCCCGACGACCGCCCTGTAGTCCGCAGAGCCCCGCTTGCGCTTCTCGCGTTCCATATGCCGATCGGAGATGAGCCCGGATCGATGAAGTGCCCGTATCAGCCGATAGCCGAGGCTCGGTCCCGCTCCGCCCTGTCTTCGCAGCAGAGGGACGCCGGTGAGCACCATCGCCGAGAACGACCCCGGTACCTCCGCCTCCAATGCGACGGCGACCCGGCCACCGAACGAGTGTCCGACGACCAGTGGCGGCCGCTCGAACTCGTTGAGCACATCGAGGATCAGGTCGGCGTAGCCGTGTGCCCCGGTTGGCGCAGTCGGAGCGGGTGAAGTCCCGAAGCCCGGCAGATCGAGGGCGACCGCATCGGCTCCGGCCAGCACGGCGTCGAAGTCGGCGCCGGTTCGCCCCCAACCGTGGAGAGCCAGGATGGTGGGCGGCCCTGAACCGTGAACGTGTCCGAACAGACGTCCGCCGGCGAATGCCCTCAACGCCACGATCCGCGCTCCCGCAGGGGCCGGGTGGCAGCAGGCCACGGGGCGTTCGAGAGAAGGCTCAACCGGTCCAGCACAGATGCCGAGGATACAGTGAGATCGACGTGCCGAACATCAACGCGGAGCCTGCGCAGACCGAGTATCCGCTTCTTCGCTTCCGGGCTGCCGGATTGCGGCGGAGCGTCATTCTCGCGTGGCTCGTGGTCGGGGCACTCACTGCGGTTGCGATCAACAAGAACATCGTCTCCGAGGAACCCCGATTCCTCGTTTCGATCGGGTTGTTCGTCGTCGTGATGGCAGGGGCCACCGCGGCGAACTGGAACAAGGTGCTGCTCACGCACGTCGGCCCATGGCTGGCGTGGGGATGGACCATCGCCCTCACCCTGGCGCTGGCGTCGATCGCAGCGATTCCCGACATGTTCTCGTCGGTGCTGCCGGTGTTCTCCGGCGTGGTCGTGTTGACCGGGCTGGTGTTGCCCCCGTTGCGCCACATCTTCGTCAGCATCCTGGCGGTCTTTCTGTTGGTCATCACTGCCGCAACGAGCCCCGATGCCAGTGAGAGCATCGGCGAGATCTCGATCCAGGCGCTCACCGTCGCGGTGGTGGCCGGGGCCACCGCCCTGATCGGAACCGAGTTCGAACGCGAAGCCAGAGCCGGAGCCCGGCGGCTCAGAGACCTCCAGGAGCAACGCTCCGACTTCGAGCGCCTCTATGCCGTGTCGGCGACACTCGCCAGTGCCGATTCGTTGACCGAGGGGCTCCCGCAGATCGTCGGCACCATCTGCACCTACCTCGACGCGCAGATCGGCGTGGTGTTCCTCTATCAACCCGATGACCACTCACTCAAGATCATGTCGCCGATGTGGGTCAACGGGCACACGCTCGACGTCGGTGACCTGAAGATCCGTGTGACGAGCGGCGGGATCATCCCCCAGGTCTTTCGGTCCGGCAAGGCAATCCATCTCGAGGACATCGACGACAACCCGGACAAGTTCGGTGTGGTGGGCGAACTCGGCATGGGCGAGGCGCTGATCGCCCCGCTCCGCGTGGAGGGCTTCAACGTCGGCGTGATCGCCATCGGTGATCCGGTGGCCGGTTCGTTCGATCCGGATCAGATCAGCGACCTGGCCTCTCTGGCAGCCCCGGCGGCGCTGGTGCTCTCGCAGCTCGGCCGGTACGAGGCGGCTGCGGAGATGACGAAGCGAATGCAGGAAGTCGCACAGATGAAAACCGACTTCGTCTCGGTGGTCTCCCACGAGCTCCGGACACCACTCACCTCGATCATCGGCTCACTCGACACGGTCGTGCGCCCAGAGCTGAGCAAGGAGGCCTCCGTCGATCTGATCGAGTCGGCCAGACGCCAGGCGGGCCGACTCCAGCGCCTCATCGAGGACTTGCTGATGGTCTCACGCATCGACCGCCAGTCGGTACCCGTTTCTCCAGAGCAGATCAAGCTGCTGCCGTATCTCCACGACGTCACCGGCGCCGTCAAGATGCACGATCTGACCATCTCTGTCGAACCCTCCGACCTGGTGATCAGCGCCGATCCCGACCACCTGGGCAGGGTGTTCATCAACTTGGTCGAGAACGCCAGGAAATACGCACCTGGGTCACCCGTGGAGATCGTCGCCAGGGCCGTCCGGTCCCGGGTCGACATCGATGTCGTCGATCACGGGGAGGGGATCGGCTTCGAGCAGCAGGCCCGCATCTTCGATCGGTTCACGCAGGTCGAGCGGAGCGACACCCGAACGCGCGGGGGCACCGGGCTGGGTCTGTCGATCGTCAAGGGACTCGTCGAGGCGATGGGCGGTCAGGTGTCGGTGGGTGACACACCGGGCGGGGGCGCCACCTTCACGGTTTCACTCCCACCGGCCACCGTCGACGAGGAGTTCAGTCCTCGGTCTTTCTGACGCCGGCCGCCTGGGAGTGGAACCCGGCATCGACGTGCACGATCTCGCCCGTTGTCTTGGTGGTCCAGTCCGAGAGGAGCAGACAGACCATCTGAGCGACCGGTGTCGGATCCGTCTGATCCCATCTCAATGGCGCACGGCGGTCCCAGGCATCGTCGAAGATCTCGAATCCCGGGATCGACTTCGCTGCAACCGTTCCCAGTGGCCCCGCCGCCACGGCGTTTGCCCGAATGTTCTTGGGACCCAGATCCCTGGCCAGGTATCGGGTGACCGATTGCAGCGCCGACTTGGCGACCCCCATCCAGTCGTAGGCGGGCCAGGCCTTGCTGTTGTCGAAGTCGAGTGTGACGAGTGCACCGCCACCCCGCTGCTCCATCAGACCCATCAACGCCACCGCCAATGTCTTGTACGAGTAGGCCGACGTCATGAAGGCGGTCTGAGCGCTCTCCGGAGGCGTGTTGAGGAAGTTGCCTCCCAAGGCATCCTCGGGTGCGAATGCGATGGCGTGAAGGGCTCCGTCGACTCCTCCCCAACGACCGTCGAGGTCGGCGACCAGCGCCTCGACGTGATCGGGGTCGTTGATGTCCAACTCGATGACATCACACGGCTGCGGAAGGCGCTGAACGGAGCGCTCGGTCAAGCGCATGCCGCGCCCAAACCCGGTCACGACGATCTCTGCGCCTTGCTCCTGGGCGATTCTGGCCGCATGCCAGGCGATCGATCCATCGGTGAGGACACCGGTGATGAGGAGTTTCTTGTCAGCGAGCAGCATGGTCAACCTCCGAAGCTCTGACCGAAATTCTGGATCCCGCGGATGCCCAGACCCATCAGGAACAGGCCCAGCAAGCCATAGGACAGCGCCGCCCGCTTTGCGAGCTGCGCCCGATAGATGTAGGCGAACGAGAACGTGAAGAGGATGACGATGCCGTAGAAGACGTGCTGATTGCCGGCCCACTCGGCGTCTTCGTCGACGTAGACCCACAATCCCATTCCGACCTGCGCCAACACAGCGATCGAGGCGACGGTGGCGCCGATCGCATAGGACCTGGTGGGCTCGCGTCTCAGGACTGCGAGCACGAGACCCCACAGCCCGACGACTCCCATGATGATGACTGCCGTCCAGCCGAACCGGCGGTGCAGGGCCCCGATCGCCGAGTCGTAGTCATCGGGGCGCACCTGGAGGAGAGCGAGAACGATCGATGTCCGCATCGGTCGGGAGCGTAGCCCGCCGCTGCGCCCGCCACTTGCGGCTACTCGAGCGCGACGAGCTGGCCAGACCTCAAGTCGAGGACGAACTCCTGCTGATCACGGGAGTCGGCGATCCAGCGTGCGAGTGTGGAGCCTTCGCTTCGAACGATCCACCAGACGTAGTCTTCGCCTTGGCCCGCGACGTAGTTCTCCATCGCAACCCGCGCCACCTCGACGGCGTCCTGTTCGGAGCCATACGAGCCGAGCTTCTCCTCGATGATCGGCTGCCCCGGCGGATGCTTCAGATCCGTGAACTGCATGACTTCGAACAAGGTGTTGCCTCCGGCCTACATCGTACCCAGTAATCGACGAGGGCGAAGTGTCATTCTCGCCGCGAGAGGACGCCGAAGAACCTGAAGTGTCACTCGCCGAGAACGTCGGCGTACCGCTCCCGCACGAGCTTCTTGTCGAACTTGCCGGTGCCGGTCTTCGGGATCTCGTCGATGAACACGACACGGTCGGGGAGCCACCACTTCGGTACCCGAGGTCGAAGGTGTTCGATCAGATCCGACTCGCTGGCATCTGCGCCCTCTCGCTTCACGACGAAGGCGACGGGACGCTCCTGCCATTTCTCGTGATGGACGCCCACGACTGTCGCCTCCACGACGTCGGCATGCGCCATCAGCGTGTTCTCGAGGTCGAGTGACGATATCCACTCGCCACCCGACTTGATGACGTCCTTGGCGCGATCGGTCACCCGGACGTAGCCCTCCGGGGTGATCTTGCACACATCACCGGTTCGTAACCAGCCGTCGCGGAAGGACTGAGGCGTCCTCGAGTCGTTGTAGTACTCGGCTGCCACCCACGGGCCACGAATGAGCAACTCGCCGAAGGCTTCACCATCGTGCGGAAGCTCTTCTCCATCCTCGCCGACGATCTTCACCTCGAGACCCGGAACGGGCATGCCTTGAGTCTCGAGCACGTCGAGTTGGTCCTCCCAATCCCAGTCGTGCATGTCTGGTTTGAGGACGGAAAGGGTGGCCAGCGGGTTCGTCTCGGTCATCCCCCAGGCGTGGATGACGGTGATGTCCTGATGCTCGTGGTACCAATCGATCATCGCTCGAGGGACCGCAGACCCGCCGCACACGAACGAGCGAATCGACGAGACATCGGCGTCGGGGTGTTTCGCGAGATACTCCTGGACACCGATCCACACCGTCGGCACCCCCGCAGAGATCGTCACTCCTTCGTTCTCGAACAGGCGGACCAATCCCTCTGGAGAGAGGTCCGGGCCGGGCAGTGTGAGCTTTGCGCCGCGCGCCGTCGCCATGAAGGTGAAGCCCCACGCTGCTGCGTGGAACATCGGGACGACCGGCAGGACGTTGTCCGACGCCGAGATCGGCAGGTTGGCCAGATTGGAGATGGTGTGCAGGTAGGTCGACCGATGGGTGTACGCGACGCCCTTGGGGTTGCCGGTGGTCCCCGACGTGTAGCAGTACATGAGGGGGTCGCGCTCCCCAACGGCTGGCCACCGCGCCATCGGCTCGGAACCGGCGATCAGGTCCTCGTATGCGATGGCGTTGGGCAGGTCGATACCTTCGGCGGAGTCTCCGAGAACGACGAAGGCACGGACCGTCTCGAAGGTCTCGACGACCGGACCGATCATGTCGACGAGATCGGGATCGACGAAGATCACTTGGTCCCCGCCGTGGTTCACGATGTAGGTCAGTTGTTCGGGGAGGAGCCGGATGTTCAGGGTGTGACAGATGCGCCCGGAATTGGCGGTCGCCCAGTAGAGCTCGTGATGACGGCGGTTGTTCCATGCGAACGTCCCCACGGCGCCACCGAAGGGAACGTCCAGCTCGGATTCGATGGCCGAAGCCAGCCTCCGGATCCGATCGTCGACCGTGGAATAGTCGCTGCGATACAGGCCGCCGTCGGACTCGACCGAGACGATCTCCGAACTCGGATGCAACCGGACCGCCTGGTCGTACAGCGTTGACATCCGCAAGGGGAAATCGTCCATCATGTGAGGCATCGATCTACTCCCGGTCGAGCAGCCTGCGCTTCTGTTCCTCGAACTCCTCGGTCGAGAGAATCTCTCGGTCACGGAGATCGGCGAGCTTGGCGAGCTCGTCTGCCGTGGAAGGCCGAGCCTCGCCGGTGTTGAGCGCAACCATCCGCCTCTCCCGCACCTGGTAGATCTGCGACTGCAAGCCCTCGGGATCGGGGATGTCGGTGAAGCGGGACTGGCCGGTTTCACCGGCAGACTCGATGAGCAGATCACCAGAGTGAACCAACCGCTCCAGGAATCCCTGGGAGAAGGCGACGTTGTTGATGACCTCCAAGGGAATCTCGGTACCTTGTCGCGAGAACACTCCCGCCCTCCTGACGACCCGTTCGGTCGTGAGCACGTACTGGGTGGTCCACCAGTCCGCCACGGGTCTGATCGAAGCGAGCAGCCAGATGGCGACGACGCCGATGACCAAGAGCCGCATCACCGTCCCATCGGTGAACCCAGCAGACAGAACGACCGCCACGAGGGCGATCACGGCGCCGACGATGGGGATCAGCAGCGCCTGCCAATGAGGATGGAATTGGACGACGATGCTCTCGTCTGGGCTGAGCAGGCGTTCGGGATACGGCATGGATCGAGCATAGATCGGCACTCGGCGTCGACGCCTGACACACAACACCCCATACGCAGAAAATCCCGAGGAAGCTCCGGCCGAAACCTTTGCCCTCTCGGGATTTTTCTGCGGCGTTCAGACCCCAGCCGAAGCTGCGATCGTCCCGCTCCGACTCGGGGTCTCCCCTTCGTCGGGCACCTTCGGGTCTTGCGACCCTCCGGCCACCTTCCAGCCTCGCGGCCTTCCGGCTGCCCTCCGATCTCGCGATCTTCAGGCCGCCACTCCCGCCGAAGCAGTCGTGGCCCCGATCCGACCTCGCGGCCGGTCCGGCTGCCACCCATCTCCCGAAGAAGACCGGCGGCCGGGTCCCTCGGCCGAAGCCTCGGTCCCCAAACCTCTCGGCGTAACCCTCGACCGTTTCCGGCCGAAGTACCGATCGGCCCCCCGTCCCGCCGAAGCGGTGCGGAAGTTGCCTTCCACCTTGCGGCGGATGGGCCCGATCCTCCGTCCCGAGGGACTTTGGACCCCGGTTCGGAGCCGAAGCTCCGTCCCGGTTCCGGGGGTGGGGGGGGTTCTGTTTCCAAAATCTCCGCCCTTCCCGGGCTGCGTCCGGTTTCCCGGTCGCCGCAGAAGGAAACGTACGACTAAACACGACGGAACACAAGAGGAAACGGCATCTGGTTTTCGCGATCAGTTCAGGAGTTTTCGCGACCTGTCGTGCTGCGCGGTTATCCACAGGTTTGTCCTCAGATTCCTATGTATGACCAGGCTGTCGTCCAGTTGATCGGCCCTTCTCGAGGTGTCGAACTCTCGCGCTCGACTGCTGGGAGGAGCGCCCGCGAACAGGCGGGAACGAAGCTGCCGCGTCCCAACGCAGGGGTCAACCAGCTCTGATCGAATGGCCTCCGATGCCGATCCAGGAGGACTGCCCGATCGGGTGCTGTGGAGGCCGAGCGGCCTACGCCCGCCATGAGCCCGGCTCCGCAGCTGAGCGGTGGACTCTTGGAATCACATTTCTGTCATTCGGTGTGCGTATGCTGTTCTCATGTCCCTGCAACGACTCTCACCGAGCCGGGCGAGTGATTTCAAGGTCTGCCCTCAGCTCTTCAAGTTCCGCAGCATCGACAAGCTGGAGGAGCCGGTGACCGTTCACCAGGCCCGTGGGACGACCGCGCACCTCGCGCTCCAACGTCTCTACGACCTCCCGGCTCGAGAACGGACCCCCGAGACGTTGTATTCGCTGTTCCGGGAGGCCTGGACCGAGATCAGAGCCAGTGAGGAGTACCGGGGCCTGTTCTCATCGGTGGAAGAGGAACGCCGTTGGGGAGTCGACTCGATGGCGCTCCTCGCCAACTACTTCTCTGTCGAGAACCCGGCGAACGTGGAACCGCTCGACCGAGAACTCGACATGCTGGAGGACCTGGACGGGATCGTGATCCGCGGCATCCTCGACCGGATCGATCGCGGCCCCGACGGCCAACTCGTCATCACCGACTACAAGACCGGCAAGGCGCCTCCGGAACGGTACGCGCTCAACTCGTTCTTCGCGCTCAAGATCTACGCGCTGCTGATCCGTCGGCGCCTCAATGAGACACCCAAAGAGGTGAGACTGATGTACCTCAACGGGCCAACGATGTATCGCCTGGCCGTCGACGACACCCAGCTCGATGCGATGGACCGCCAGCTTCGAGCGCTGTGGGACGCCATCGAGCGTGCGACCGAGACGGGGAACTTCCCGCCGAGGCCAGGCAAGCTGTGCAACTGGTGCTCGTTTCAGGGCATCTGCCCGGCGATGGGGTCGGCGACCGAACAGGTGGAGATCTCCGCCAAGGCGAGTTGATCGTTTCTGTCACACCCCATCGATACGTTGACCCCATGAGCACACCAACGATCACCCAGCTGAAGAGCCACCCCGTCCATCTCGACCCGATCGAAGAAGCCCTCGCACTGCTCGCCGATTCGGCAGTCTCACACCATCTGGTCTGCGATGGAAGCTGCAACGGCGTTTCCTCGTGTGCCGTCGCACCGGTGGACTCGATCGCAGCGGCGGCCTGATGTGACGTGACGGACGAGATCAGGATCTCTCCCGACGAGTGGGGACATGCCATTCAGGCGACCGACGGCCCGCAATTGGTCGTCGCCGGCCCCGGAACCGGGAAGACGGACTTTCTCGTCCAGCGCGTCGTGCATCTCATCACGAGCGGGATCGCCACACCAGAGCAGATCCTGGTCCTGACCTTCTCTCGTCGGTCCGCGTCCGACCTCCGCCGGCGCATCTCACGAGCAATCGGCGGATCGTTCACGCAGATCAACTGCGCGACCTTTCATTCGTTTGCGGCACGGCTGCTCGAGGCGGAGGGCGCCGAGGCCCTGGGGTGGACATCGATGCCGACGCTGCTCACCGGGCCCGAGCAGGTCCAACTCGTCAGTGAACTCCTGGCATCGGAGAATCCCGTGAACTGGCCGGGGCAGTTCCGGTCCTTGCTCGCCTCCAGAACGTTCGCCACCGATGTCACGGACTTCCTCCTCCGTGCCCGAGAACGGAGGCTGCGCTCCGATGACGTCCGGGGCATGCTGTCGGATCATCCCGACTGGGCTGGCTTGCCCGACTTCTTCGACCGCTACCAGGGTGAGCTGACGGATAGGAGACGGATCGATTACGGAACGCTTCTCGACGCCGCCATCTCCGTGCTCGCCGACGGTCGGGTCTCGAAGGCGATCGGAGCCCAATACCGATACGTCCTCGTCGACGAGTATCAGGACACATCTCCGGCACAGGCGGCTCTCCTGGAGACGTTCTACGGAGCGACACCCAATCTCACGGTCACCGGCGACCCATACCAGTCGATCTACTCTTTCCGCGGTGCCTCGATTCGCAACATCGAGGCATTCCCCTCGACGTTCACCGATGCCGATGGCTCCCCGGCGAAGCGCATCGTCCTGACCACCTCGTTCAGGGTTCCTGCGGAGATACTCGACGGTGCACTCTCGCTCACGTCGGGCGCGGACCTCCCCGGTGGCGCCGGGCCGGTTCAGCCGGCACCGCACTCTGGCTCGATCGATGCGTTCGTATTCGACCAGACATCGGCCGAAGCCGACTGGATCGCGTCGGAAATCGAACGCCTCCACCTCATCGAGCGCGTGCCATACGGCCGCATCGCCGTGCTGCTGCGGAGCACCCGGCATCTCGTCACAGAGCTCAGCAGATCCCTGGCACGGCGGCACATTCCGCACGATCCGCCCGACCGACGGCTGGTCGATCATCCAGCGATCCACATCATTCGTGATGTCGCAACCGTGGCGGCCGCCGGAACCCATCAGCCGGCGACCGTCACGGTCGACCGATCGCTTCGGAGGCTGCTGCTCGGACCATTGTTCCGTCTGCCTCTCGCAACCGAGCGCGAATTGGTGCGCGAGCGCCGTCGAACGGGAGATCGGTGGTCCGATATCCTCGAGCGCCGCCTCGACGACGTCACCGACCTGCTCTCTGTGGTCTCCGATGCCACCTGGGCGATCGACCGGCCAGCCGCAGAGGGGTTCTGGCACGTGTGGGAGGGTATCGGACGACTGGCCGAGCTCTCGGTCCACCCCGACATGGGCGAGTTCC
>JAHEIN010000042.1 GCA_024639335.1 bacterium
TCGGCCGGCGGACATCGCTTCGAGGCCCATCGATCGAGGTGATGAACGCCGCTACTGCTGCAGCGTCCGGAATGCGGCCGGCCGTTCATCGAGCGGGAGGTGTACGAGCGCAGCGAACACTCCGAGGGCGGCGGCGAGGATCCAGACCGGGGTGTAGTCACCGGTTGCGTCGAACACCCTCCCGCCCAGCCAGACACCCAGGAACGCCCCGACCTGGTGGCTCATGAACACAACCCCGTACAAAGTGCCGAGGTGTCGCACCCCGAAGATCGCCGCAACCGCACCCGAGGTCAACGGGATCGTCCCCAACCAGAGGAAGCCCATCACGGCTCCGAATGCGACGGCAGTGGTCGAGCTGAGCGGGAGCAGCAGGAACAGCACGAACGTCACCGCGCGAGAGCCGTACAACACGCTCAGAAGCGTGCGCTTTCGGAATCGGTCACCCAGCTGTCCGAACGTCCACGAGCCGACGATGTTCGACAACCCGATCATCGCCAGCGACCAGGCGACCGCCGAATCACCGATGCCGAGATCGCCGAGATATGCAGGCAGATGATTCGCCACGAACGCCACATGGAAGCCACAAACGAAGAACCCCGACACGAGCAGCCAGTAGTTGCGGTTTCGAGCTGCGTTCGAAACCACTTCCCAGAAAGGCTCGGCCTCGACGGCACCGTCGGGATGGACCGGTGCGCCGCCGGGCAACCGAAGTGCCAGCAATGCCGTGGATCCCACGATGCCGGCGAGCACGAGGAACGCCGTCTCCCACCCGACCGAGGTCAAGATGGCCTGAGACAGCGGGACCATCGCGAACATGCCGAACGAGCCGGCCGCCGTGATCAACCCGAACGCCGACGAGCGCCGCTCGGGTGTCACCACTCTCCCGACCGCCCCGAGCACCACGACGTAGGACACCGCCGAGAGCCCGGCGCCCGCCACCAACCCGAGGCTGCCGATCAAGCCACCCGTGGACGCGAGAATTGAGACCCCTGCCAGCCCGCCGGCGTACACCAACCCACCCACTGCGGCCACTCGCCTACCACCGATCCGGTCTGCGATCAGCCCGGCGATCGGCAGCCCGAGGACGATGTTCTGGATCGCCATCGCCAGGCTGAAGGTCTCGCGGCCCGTCCCGAGACCTTCGGACACCGGTGCCAGATAGAGCCCGAATGACTGTCGAATCCCCATGGCGATCATCACGATCAGGCCACCTGCGATCAGCACGAACCGGATCTCGGACCGGCGTACTGGCAACGTCTGATCAGGCGGGGTGGTGCGCATCCGCAGAGGCTACGGCACGAGCGCCTGTCGTGGTGCTCTCGCCGACGGATGTTGCCGCACATCCGAGCGGTTCTCCGTTGTGTCACGTGAAGCCGAGCACTTGCGTGACACCCGGCCGAGGCGCGTTGAGCCGTACGGCCGGCATCACAGGCCGTTGGTCCCTGTCGGCCGCCCCGGCTCCCCGCCAGGGTTGGAACAACGGACGACACTGGGAGCCGAGGTTCATGACGACCACTAGAGACGAGGCTGCAGGCGAGCTGCACCCCTCGGGTGACGACCGGTTCGCGCTCGTCGACAAGCACCTCAAGCGCGTTCGCTACGAACAGGACCAGCTGATCGAGACGCTGCACGTCGCCCAGGACGTCTTCGGCTACCTGTCCGATGACGTGCTCATCTACGTGGCGCGCGCCCTGATGCTGCCTCCGAGCATGGTGTACGGAGTCGCCACCTTCTATCAGCTGTTCACCTTCGAAGCTCCCGGCGATCACGCCTGCACGGTGTGCACCGGCACGGCGTGTTATGTGAAGGGCGCAGACGACATCGTCCAGTCCGTGAGAGAAGCCCACGACGTCGCCGCCGGCGCGACGTCGGAAGATGGCCGTCTCACACTGAAGACGGCTCGGTGCCTGGGCTCGTGCGGGCTCGCGCCGGTCGTCGTGCTCGACGGCACGGTGCACGGTCACCTCGACGCAGCCGAGGTTCTCGCACTCGTTCAACAAGCACTCGAAGAGGAGGAGGCGGACTGATGGCGACCCCGATCGATCTCCACGAAGTCGCCGAACGAGAGCACGAAGCCCGCAGCCGCTACCCATGGCGCCTCAAGGCGTGTGCTTCCACCGCCTGTCTGTCGGCGGGTGCCGGCGCCTCGATGACCGCCATGGAACACGCCGTCGAAGCCAGCGACCTCGCCCTCGACGTTCAGCTCATCCCCACCGGCTGCATGGGACTCTGCAGCCGCGGACCACTCGTCCGCCTGCTTCAGCGAGGCGGAGAGGAGACGATGTATCAGAACGTGACCCCGGACCTGGGGGCCGACATCATCCGCCGCCACGTTCGTGACGGGCAGATCGTCGATGACAGCGTTCTCGACGAGCACATCCCCTTCTTCGACAGCCAGCAGCGCATCGTCCTCGCCAACGGCGGGATCATCAACCCCGATCGGATCGAGTCCTACGTCGCGCATGGCGGGTACGCGGCGCTGCACAAGGCGCTGACGTCGATGACACCCGAAGACGTCCTCGAACAGGTCCGAATCTCCGGGATCCGCGGCCGCGGCGGCGCCGGCTACCCGACCGGCAACAAGTGGACGCTCCTCGCGGCAGCGCCGGGCGACGAGAAGTATCTGGTGGCGAACGGCGACGAGGGCGACCCCGGCGCCTACATGGACCGGACCGTCATGGAAGACGACCCGCATCGCCTGCTGGAAGGGATGGCGATCGCCGCCTACGCCACCGGCGCCTCCAAGGCATTCATCTACGTTCGGGCCGAGTACCCACGGGCGGTCGAGCGGCTCGACCGAGCCATCCGGGTCGCGCGACGAAACCGACTCCTGGGACGCCGGATCCTCGACACCGATTTCAACCTCGAGATCGCCGTCCGGATCGGAGCCGGCGCATTCGTCTGTGGAGAGGAAACCGCGCTGATGGCCTCGATCGAAGGGAGACGCGGCACCCCGCAACTGCGGCCGCCCTACCCGACCGAACGCGGTCTCTGGGGCGCTCCGACCATGATCAACAACGTCGAGACACTGGCGAACATCCCCGCCATCGTCAACAACGGCGGCGAGTGGTTCGCATCGATCGGAACACCCAACAGCACCGGAACCAAGGTGTTCGCCCTCGCCGGTGACCTCGTCAACATCGGGCTCATCGAAGTGCCCATGGGCACCACCCTTCGCCACATCGTCGAGGACATCGGAGGCGGCATCCCGAACGGCAAGTCGTTCAAGGCGGCTCAGACCGGCGGACCGTCCGGGGGATGCATCCCGGCCGACCATCTCGACACCCCCGTCGACTACGACAGCCTCCGGCAACTCGGCTCGATCATGGGTTCCGGTGGACTCATCGTGATGGACGAGGACGTTCAGATGCCGGACGTCGCCAAGTTCTTCATGGAGTTCTCGATGGACGAGAGCTGCGGCAAGTGCACCCCGTGCCGGGCAGGCACCGTCCAGATGCACGGCTTGTTGAATCGCATCACCGACGGCAGCGGTACCGCCCGGGATCTCCGCGATCTCGAGCACCTGTGCCAAGTCGTGCGGGACACCTCACTGTGTGGGCTCGGCCAGAGCGCCCCGAACCCGGTGGTGAGCACGCTCCACTACTTCCGACACGAATACGAGGCGCTCCTCGCAGAGCGGGAGGTCGTCGATGCGTGACAGACGCCAGACCGTCGAGATCAGCTTCGACGGCGTCGAGGTCGAGGCGCATGTAGACGAGTCGGTTCTCCAGGCCGCGCGTCGCAACGACGTCTTCATCCCATCCCTGTGTTTCCTCGAGGGGCTCTCGGTGTGGGGCGGATGTCGGATCTGTGTCGTCGAAGTCGCCGAGGACCACCGACTGCGCCCGGCATGCGCGACGCCGGTGGCAGCCGATATGGAAGTCCTCATCGACACCCCGCGGCTCAGGGCGTATCGCAAGTCGATCCTCGAGTTGCTCTTCGCCGAAGGCAACCACGTCTGCGCGGTATGTGTCTCGAACGGCAAATGCGAGCTCCAGGACATGGCCGTGGCATGCGGGATGGACCACGTCCGTTACGACGAGCAGGATCCCCGGCGAGCGGTGGACGCCAGCCACCCCAAGTACGTGTTCGACCCCAACCGCTGCATTCTCTGTACCCGATGTGTCCGGGTCTGCGACGAGATCGAGGGCGCCCACGTCTGGGACATCTCCGAACGTGGCGCATCGGCCGAGCTCGTCACAGAGCTGCACAAGCCGTGGGGCGAGGCGTTGTCGTGCACCTGGTGTGGCAAGTGCGTGGCGGTCTGCCCTACGGGCTCACTGTTCTATCAGGGCAGCGCCGTGGGTGAGATGCAGCACACGGCCGACATGATCCGCATGCTCGCCTCCGCCCGCCGGCGGCACGAATGGGTCGATCCGGAGGTGACGACATGAGCAAGCCCAGATTCGCGTCGGTGTGGCTCGGCGGATGCTCGGGATGCCACATGTCGTTCCTCGACATGGACGAATGGCTCTTCGAGCTGGCCGAACTCGTCGACGTCGTCTACTCGCCCATCGTCGACGTCAAGGAGTTCCCCGAGAACGTCGACATCACCCTGGTCGAAGGTGCCGTCGCCAACGAGGACAACGTGGAGGTCGCTCGAATCGTGAGGGAGCACTCGCGAGTCGTCGCCGCCTTCGGGGACTGCGCCGTCTCCACGAACGTGACCGGCATGCGCAATCCGCTCGGCGACCCGAGCACGATTCTCGAGCGGGTCTACGTCGACAGCCCGGACCGGGACCAGGTGATCCCCGAAGCTGCCGGCATCGTCCCGCCGCTTCTCCCCAAGGTGCTCCCCCTGCACAAGGTGATCTCCGTCGACTTCTACATGCCCGGCTGCCCGCCGTCGGCTGCCGAGATCCAACGGGCAATCGAGACCTTGCTGTCAGACGACCTCAGACACGGAGTCACAGAAGACATCCGGCGCGGATAGGAGAGACAGACCATGCACGACCTCGTCGTCATCGACCCCGTGACCCGGATCGAAGGGCACGCCAAGATCACCATTGCCCTCGACGACGGCGGCAACGTCGCCGACGCCCGCTTCCACGTCACCGAATTCCGCGGGTTCGAAGAGTTCTGCCGGGGACGGCCCGTCTGGGAGATGCCGAGCCTCACCGCTCGAACCTGTGGGATCTGCCCGGTGAGCCATCTCCTGGCCTCCGCCAAGACCGGCGACGCCGTCATGGGCGTCACCATCCCGCCCACCGCCGCGAAGCTCCGACGTGTCGCCAACCTCGGGCAGATCATCCAGTCCCACGCCCTGAGCTTCTTCCACCTCAGCGCCCCCGACCTGCTGCTCGGCATGGATGCCGACCCGGCCACCCGAAACGTCTTCGGGCTGATGGCATCCGAGCCGGAGCTCGCCCGCCGTGGCATCCGGCTCCGCAGCTTCGGCCAGTCGGTGATCGAGGCGATCGCAGGTCGCAAGGTGCATTCACCGGGGATCGTTCCCGGTGGGATCGCCCATCCCATGACCGACGAGACCCGTGAGCAGCTGACAGAGAACCTGGCCGAAGCCAGAGAGACCGCAGCCGACGCGGTCGAGCTGTTCACCGGGATGCTCGATCGATTCGAGCGGGAAGTGCGTGCCTTCGGCTCGTTCCCGAGTCTCCACATGGGACTCGCCAACGACGCCGGCAACTGGGAACACTACGACGGACATCTCAAGATCGTCGACGCCGAGGGCAGCGTGGTGGTCGACGGAGTCGCCCCCGCCGACTATCGAACGATCATCGGCGAAGCCGGCCGGCAGGACTCCTATCTGAAGTCCCCGTACTTCAAACCGAGCGTCGCCGAGACCGACGACCCGTCGGCCGGCACCTACCGGGTCGGCCCGCTGGCCAGGCTCAACATCTGCGAATCGATGGGAGTCCCTGCCGGGGACGAGGCGCTTACCGAATACCGGGAACGGGCGGGCGGAATCGCCAACTCGTCGTTCTTCTATCACTATGCCCGGCTCATCGAGATCCTCGCCGCCACCGAACACATGGCGTTGCTGCTGGCCGATCCCGAGATCACCGGTACCAAGGTGCGGGCGACCGCCGGGATCAACCAGCTGCACGCCGTCGGGGCGTCGGAAGCACCCAGAGGCACGCTCTTCCACGAATACACGGTCGACGATCACGGGATCCTCACCGACGTCAACATGATCATCGCCACCGGGCAGAACAACTTGGCGATGAACGCCACGATCCTCCAGATCGCCCGCGAATGGATCGACGGGCCCACCATCCCCGAGCCGATCCTCAACCGGGTCGAGGCGGGAATCCGGGCGTTCGACCCGTGCCTGAGCTGCTCGACTCACGCCATCGGACAGATGCCGCTGGTGATCGACCTCGTGGGCTCGGACGGCGAGACGGTCTGCCAGATGCGGCGTGACTGACCTGTTGGTGATCGGCTACGGCAACGACCTGCGCTCTGACGACGGCGCAGGTCGGGCCGTCGCCGAGATGGTCTCCGACCTGGACCTCCCCGGGGTCGAGGTCCTGACGATGTCCCAACTCACACCAGAGCTGAGCCTGGAGATCGCAGGACGAGCCAAGGTGGTGTTCGTCGACGCCGACGTCGAAGCCAGCGAGGTCACCGTCCGCCAGGTCACTGCCGGTCCGCCGGGCGACGGCGTGATGACCCACCACGGCGACCCCGCCACACTGCTCACGCTCACGGCGAAGGTCGGCCCCCTCCCCGACGAGGCCGTCGTCATCTCGATTCCGGCCACGAGCCTGGAGATGGGCTTCGAGCTCTCGCCCCGAACTGAGAGTGCCGTCGGTCAAGCGGTCGATCTGATCGCCGAGCTCGCCCAGCCTCAGCACTGACCGATCCGACACCGCAAACGGTTGGACACCCGACCAACCGAGTGGAAGGCGGCTTGTCGGCGGGATCCATGTTCGAGCTGACCACCACGCCACCCGTTGCGGCAAGCCTCGGCCTTCGCCGCCCTGATGAACCGGCACCGCCACCCCTGCTGGGGCTCCAGCCGGCGCCTGGCGGACAGGCGTGGAACGAGCGCCGATGAGTACTCGATCGTGCGAACCAGACCGGAGAGAACACGGCTGCGGTGGTCAGAGCCGAGCCCGGCGCGTGTCATCTCCCAATCTGCGAAGCTGGCGCCCTCGAGGATCAACCGGGCTACGAGGTCCCCGCCGCTCCCCGATCGTCCTTCGGCACCCTACGAATCACCAACGAGCCCAGTCCGACCATGACGCTGCCGATGGCTGCAAGGAGGAGAATCGAAAGGCCGGTGAACGGCAACGCGCCGACGACGATGCTCATCACAGCCGCAGTGCACGCACCGTGAATGTCGCAGACTTCGACAGTGATCGGGTAGATGCCGTCGACGCCGGCTGATCCGACCCACCCACCGCTCGGAAGCAGCTCGAGTCCTTCGGGAAGCACGCCGTCGGTCACCTCGAACGTGAGAGCATCCGACTCGAGATCCTCTCCGGTCAGGGACGGCGGCGTGCCGGTGAAGATGATCGCGTAGATCGGGGAACCCGTGTACTCGGGCGCATCGTTGACGGGAAACACGACGACCCTGACGGTCGCGGTGTCACACGCCCCATCGGAGTCACACAACTGGTACTCGATGACATCGTCGCCGTTGTAATCGGGCTCGGGCACGTAGGTGATCGTCCCGGTGGTGGGATCGATGGAGGCAGCACCGTGCTGAGGCCCGGTGATGATCGTGATGTCAGCCGTGCTGAGAATGCTGTCGATGTCGTGATCGTTGACGATCACGTCGACGGATCCCCCAACGTCCTCAGCGACCACCAGGGTGTCGTCAGTGCTCTCGGGAGCGTCGTTGCGTGCGCTGATCGAGATCGTCACCCAGCCGTTGTCGCACGCCCCGGTCGCGTCACAGACCTGGTATTCGAAGGAGTCGGACCCGTTGTAATCGGAGTCCGGTCGATAGGTGACCTCGCCTGTGTCCGGGTCGACGCTGATCGAGCCGTGTTCAGGTTCGGTTTGGATGGTCACGCTCGAAGGCACCAGGTCGTTGTCGAGGTCCGTGTCGTTGGCGGTGACGTCCCAGGTCGCCCTGCGGTCCTCGGAGGTCGAAACCGAATCGTCGGAGGCGAACGGGGCATCCGGCGCCGGGGTGACGGTCACGGACAGGGTCGACGTGGAGCACAACGCGGTCGCGTCACAGACCTCGTAGGTGAATCCGTCGCTGCCGTTGAAGTCGGCATCAGGTGTGTAGGTGACGGTTCCGTCGCCGTTGGGAACCGCGGTTCCACTGGTCGGTGCGGTGACGATCGTCACCGACGAGAGCACCAGGTCGCCATCGGGGTCGGTGTCGTTGAAGGTGACGTCGACCGTCGTGGTCTCGTCTTCCAGCATCGATATCGTGTCGGGATTGGCTACCGGCGGATCGTCGACGGCATCGACGGTGACGGACACAGCTGCGCTGTCACACAGTCCCTCGCCGTCGCACACCTCGTAGGTGAACGCGTCGGCGCCGTTGTAGTCGGCGTCGGGTGTGTAGGTGACGGTGCCGTCACCGTTGTTGACGATGGTCCCGTTCGTGGGAGCGGAGAGAATCGTGAGCGTCGTTGCATCGAGGTCGCCGTCGACGTCGCCGTCGTTGCCTGCGAGATCCCACGTTGCGTCGGTGTCCTCCGTGGCTGTCACGACGTCGTCAACTGCGACAGGGGGGTCGTCGGTCGCCACGACGGTCGTTGTGACGGATGCAGTGGCGAGCGAGCACACCAGATCGAGGTCGCAGATCTCGTAGGTGAAGGTGTCCGGTCCGCTGTAGTTGGCCGCAGGTGTGTAGGTGATCGTCCCGTCGCCGTTGGCGACTGCGGCGCCGTTGGTGGGCGCATCGACGATCGTCACCGATGTCGGATCGATGTTGCCGTCCGGATCCGTGTCGTTGGCGGCAACGTCCACGGTCACGGCGACGTCCTCGGGCGTCGAGATCACATCCGGATTGGCGACCGGCGGATCGTTGACATCGGCGACGGTGATCGCGACGGTTGCGACGTCACAGAGCCCCACACCGTCACAGATCTCGTAGGTCAGGCTGTCCGGACCGGTGTAGTCGGTGCTCGACGTGTAGGTGACGGTGCCGTTGCCGTTGTTGACGATGGTGCCGTGCGAAGGCCCGGTGAGCACCGTCAAGGTGGTCGGGTCCAGATCGCCATCGGGATCGGTGTCGTTGTCGGCCAGGTCCCAGGTCGTTGCCGTCTCTTCCGGCGCGCCGACCGTGTCGTCGGCCGCCTCGGGAGCGTCATCGACCGCCACGATGGTGGTGGTGACCGTCGCTGCGCCGAGAGAGCATTCGCCCAACGTGTCGCACACCTGGTAGGTGAATCCGTCGCTGCCGTTGAAGTTGAGAGCGGGGGTGTAGGTGATGGTGCCGTCGCCGTTGTTGACGGCGACACCGTTGGTGGGCGCATCGACGATCGTCACGGTGGCGGGGTCGAGGTTGCCGTCGACGTCGGTGTCGTTGGCGACGACATCGATGGTCGTGGCGACGTCCTCGGGGGTCGACACGGCATCGGCACGCGCGATCGGCGGGTCGTTCACGCCGCTCACGGTGATCGACACGGTGGCGTTGTCGCACAGTCCGGTCAGGTCGCAGACCGCGTAGGTCAGCTCATCAGACCCGGCGTAGTCGGCATCGGGGGTGTAGGTCACCGAGCCGTCGCCGTTGTTCGAAACGCTTCCTTGACTCGGACCCGTGAGGACCGTCAGCGTCGTGGGATCGAGATTGGTGTCGGGATCGGTGTCGTTGGAGGTGAGGTTCCAAGTTGCGTCGGTGTCTTCTGTCGCTCCCACGGTGTCGTCGACGGCCACCGGCGGGTCGTCGACCGCGTTGACCGTCACGTCGACCGATGCCGTGTCGCAAACACCATCGGTGTCGCAGATCGAATACTCGAAGCTGTCGGATCCATTGAAGGAGGCGTTCGGGGTGTAGGTGATCGTGCCATCCACATTCGGCGTTGCCGTTCCGTTGGAGGGACCGAGACCGACGATCGTGATCGAAGTGAGATCGAGGTCGCCGTCGGGATCGGTGTCGTTGTCGGCAACGTCGATCACGACCGCCGTGTCTTCGAGCGTCGACGTTGCGTCGTTCTCTGCGACCGGGGCATCGGCTGCAGGGTCGACCGTGATCGACACGGTGCCGACGGCGCACTCGCCCGCTGCGTCACACACCTGGTAGGTCATCGAGTCCGATCCGACATAGTCGAGGTCGGAGGTGTAGGTCACGGTTCCATCGCCATTGTTCACCACTGATCCGTTGGCAGGAGGAGTGAGGATCGTCAGCGTCGTGGGATCGAGGTTGCCGTCGGCGTCGGTGTCGTTGCCGGTGAGGTTCCAGTCAGTAGCGACGTCCTCCGTCGCCGAGACGGAATCTGACACAGCCACCGGCGGATCGTTCACCGCCGCCACCGTGAGGCTGACGGTTGCCGTGTCGCACTCGACGTCGTCATCACAGATCTGATACGTGAAGGTGTCGGTCCCCGTGAAGTCGGAGTCCGGCGTGTACGTGAGACTTCCGCCCGTGATGTCGGAGATCGTGCCGTTGCCGGGTGGCGCTGTGATCGTCACGGAGTCGAGGTCCAGGTTGCCGTCGGGATCGGAGTCGTTGTCCGCGACATCGATCACGACAGGAGAATCCTCCCCCGTGGCTGCGGTGTCGGGGTTGGCCGTTGGAGGATCGTTGGCATCGATCACGGTGATGCTGACCGCGGCGGTGTCGCAGGCTCCGGTGTCGTCGCAGATCTCGTAGGTCAACGAGTCGGGTCCGCTGTAGTCGGATACAGACGTATAGGTGACGGTTCCATCCCCGTTGTTGACGACGGTCCCATTCGAGGGGCCGGTCACGATCGTCAACGTGCTCGGATCGAGATTCCCATCGACGTCGGTGTCGTTGAGCGCCAGGTCCCAAGAGGTTGCGATTTCCTCGATGGCGGAGACGGGATCGTCCACTGCGGCCGGGGGATCATTCACCGGAGAGACCGCCACCGTGACGGTCGCCGTGTCGCACAAGCCCTCGGTATCGCAGACCTCGTAGGTGAAGCTGTCGGACCCCGACCAGTTGGCGGCGGGGGTGTAGGTGATGGTGCCGTCTCCGTTGGGCGAAGCGGTGCCGTTGGACGGCCCGGACTGGACCGTCACCGTCGTGGGATCGAGGTTGCCGTCGGGATCGCCGTCGTTGTCGGCGACATCGATGACGACGGCCGTGTCCTCGAGCGTGGACGAGGTGTCGTCGACTGCCGCGGGTGCTGCGTTGGGACTTCCCACTGCGACGTCGATCGAGGAGGGTGACGAGTCGGTGGTGTCGATCGTGGTGTCGATCTGGGTCGAGCCGACGTGGCCGACGGCCGAGTTCGTGTAGGTGCCCTGGGTAGCGGGTAGGGCGACGTCGTAGACCAGCGTAGAACTCCCGTTCGCCGGCACCCCGAAGACGCCGACGAAGCTCATCGTCAGACCGGAGAGATACGGGTCGGCGATAGGAGCGGCGTTGTACCGGGCCGATCCCGACTGGAAGACGGCCCCGGCCGGGAGGGTGTCCTCGATGTCGTCGAGGGCGGTGTCGATCGGCGCTGTGCTCGAGATGGTCACGGTGTATCTCACGACGCCCCCGGTCTCGGGCAAGCTCGTGGTCGACGCCGTCTTGGCGAGTGTGATGCGGTTCTCGGTCGGGAGGATCGGATCGAGCGCGGTGAAGTCCCCGGTGGTGGTGTGCTTGATCTGTTTGCCGCTTGCGATGAAGTTGACCGGACTCACCGAAGTCGGCGCGGTCGTGGCGCCGGCAGCGACGAATGTGTACACCGCGGTGTAGTCCTGGTTCGTGCCGTCGAGGCCGGTGACGACGAGGGTGTCGTTGTAGGTGCCGGATGTCGCAAACGTATACCGCACGTCGACCAGCTGGTAGGCGTCGGCCGGCCATGCAGGGTCCGTCGCCGGTGTACCGGCGAACACGCCTGCACCGTCCGGATGCCCCGAAGGACCGGAGCCGACCTGGCCCGTCTGGCCCGTGACGGTCATGGTCATGATGCCGCCGAGGATCGCCGGATTGGGACCGGCGATGACGGTCGAGACCTTGTTGGCGCTGGCCTGGATGGTCTCTTCGACGGTGAGCGAAAACGAGTCCGAACAGACTTCCGAACCACCCACACCGGGCTTGCCGCTCCACACACCAACACTGTGTGTCTGTGCCGTCGCCTCCGACGACGATGCGAGATAGACGTAGGCATAGGCGGTCTCGCCTGCACCGAGCTGGCCGAGGTGGATCAACCCGTCTTCGGCGGGTGCCAGGTCGACGGACCCTCCGGCGAATCCGTCTACGACGACCCAGGCGTCGGCGATCGAGGTTCCCGAATTCGTGATGGCGTACCCGGCGTAATGACCCTCCAGCGTGGGAGTTGGCCCGGTGTCGATGTAGAGGACCGACGCCGAGTTGCGGACGACCCCGATGTTCGCCGCCGAACAGGCTCCACCGTGAGCCGGGCTGGACGCAACGACACCGACGATCACATTGGCCAGTAGGGCGAAAGCGGTGAATGCGAGAGTTCGGGGGGTGCGGGGGGTGCGGGGGGTTCGGGGTGAACGAGCGTATGTGAGTAGACGCAGGCGGGAGCCGACGCTCGAGATCAAGAGATTCCTTCCGGATGTCTCCTTCCTATCGGCCCCACCGCCGCCGGCTTAACGACTCCCCATGAAGGATCGCCCAGGTGTCGAGCAGGAAGGACCGCCCAGGCGATCAACCGGTGCTGGGCAGCTCGGGCTCCGGGCCCCGGCCGGCGTCGGTCGCCTCGAACTCGGCCTCCATCTGGGCGATGAGGTCTGGGATGGCGTCTTCGAGCGCCGCCCCGTAGGCCGGGCCGATCACTTGCATCGCAGCCGCCTCTCTCGCCGTATCGGGCGGGCCGAATCGGAAGTGGATCCTCGTTCCGCCGGCGATCGGCTCGAACTCGATGGTGTGCGGCACCTTCACCGGGCCGTCCGGGGTCTCGAGGATCGTCATGTCCGTGACGTAGTCATAGGGTCGCCAGTCGAGGATCTCCTCGACCACGGCGTCTTCGCCATGCATGCAGTGATTGGCCGAGCCGAGTCCCCGGCGCCCTCCGGTCGCCCCCTTGATCTCCACCGAGGTCACCCACGGCTGCCACGACATCCGCTGTCCCGGCTTGGTGAGGAACTCCCAGGCGGTCTGCGGCGGCACCGTGGTTTCGGCAGACAGGTCCAGGATGGTCTCGCCGGGGGCCACTCGGATCCTCACACGGGCCTCCTCTTCCTGCCAGCGGCGCTCGATGTCGTGCACCCACACCGGGACCTCGCCGATCTCGTCGTAGACCTCGGAATGTTGGATCATCCCGAGCTCACGCGGATCAAGACCGGTCGCATCCATACACGCCCCACTGAAGAGGGAGTACGCCGCCACGCCCAACTCCTCGACTACGCGATTCTTGCCCAGGCGATGCACCACGATCGCGTCTACCCCCAGCAACTCCTGGCGGCCTGCCACTTCCTGAATCAGCGTTGGGCCGTGATGGACGATGAACTTGAGATCGAGGTCGGGTATCCGCAGACAGGCCTTGCATGGGCACGACGTCGACTGGTGGATATCACGCCGTCGACGGCGGAAGCCGAAGTAGCAGCCCTCGATCGTGTCCATCAGCATGGACCCATCCAGTGTCTCACCCGGAGCGAACATGAAGGCGGCGTCTCCCTCGACCCGCGACAGGCGGAAGTTGGGCTTGAGCCCCGAGACGATGACATCGAGGAGGTCGGTCAACACGTCGAGCGAATGCTCCAATTCCACCCCGGCGAGATAACGCGTATACCCGGAGATGTCTGCGATGAGCATGCACATGGGCTGCGCAGCGGGGAGCATGGCACCTCTCGGATCGAACGAAGGCCAGCATACGGTCGCCCACGCATCCGCCGCCCCGCAAATCCGTCGCCTGGCAGGCAGCGTTGGGAAGGTCTGTTCGTCCCGTGGTGGACCACCGAGCGATGGGCAGACGAATCGCGCCGGGCAACACGGCTAGTTTCGGATCGGTGAGGCATCGGATTCGGGCCCTGGTCCGGAGGCAGACAACGACGGTTTTCGTGGCCCTGGCGCTGGTGGTCGGCTTCGCCGCCGGACTCGGGGGCGCCGCCCTCATCGCAGCCATCGACATGGTGGGTGACGTGGTCTCGTGGCTAGAGGGCTCGTGGGGCCGTTTCGTCCCGCTCCTGACGGTTCCCGTCGGGATCTTCGCTGCCTGGATGCTCAGTCAACGGTTCCCCGAGCTTCGTGGCAGCGGGGTTCCGGGAGTCACGGCCGGTCTCACCATCAGATCCGGATATGTGCCCACGCGGGCCAGCTATCTCAAGATCATCGCCACCGCCCTGACGGTCGGAAGCGGTGGCTCGGCCGGTCGGGAGGGACCCACCGTGATGATCGGCGCCTCGATCGGTTCCTCGGTCGGCCGCTACTCCGGAATGGGCGAGGACCAGGTGCGCAGCCTGGTCGCAGCCGGAGCAGGCGCCGGGATCGGCGCAACGTTCAACGCTCCGATCGCCGGGATGCTGTTCGCGATGGAGGTGATCCTCGGCAACTTCGCGATCCGCCATCTGAACGCAGTCGTCATCGCCTCGGTTACCGCAGCCGTCACCACCCGGTCGTTGGTCGGGGAAGAGCGGATCCTGTCGGTCAGCGCCCACAGCCTCGGTGACCCCACGGAGCTCCTCCTCTACGTAGCACTCGGGTTCGCGGCAGCCGGAGTGGGATACCTCTTCCTCAAGGCCTTCGACTCGGTTCACTCACCCATCAGCCAGTTCGACGACCGTCCATGGCTCCGGCCACTGGCACTCGGGCTGCCGGTTGCGGCGATCGTGACCATCGAGCCGCGGATTCTCGGGACCGGCCAGGCCTTCACACAGGAGATCGTCGGCGGCGGCCTCATGGACATCGCTTGGTGGGCACTGCTGATCCTCATCGCGCTGAAGATCATCGCCACGGCGGGGACGCTGGGCTCACACGCCTCGGGCGGGCACTTCATGCCGGCATTGTTCATCGGCGCGTCGCTCGGAGCAGCGATCGCCGATATCGTCGAGCCGATCTGGGGATTCTCAGATCTCCAACCGGGTGCGCTCGCCGTGGTTGGGATGGCTGCGGTGTTCGCAGCGGTGGCAAGGGCACCGCTGACCGCCATTCTCATCGTCTTCGAGTTGACGGGTGACTATGGGCTGGTGCTCCCACTCATGCTGGCGACGTCGGTCGCAACTGTGGTCGCCGACCGATTCCACAAAGAGAGCGTCTATACGATCCCGCTGGCACGACGGGGCATCCGGCTTCTACGCACCAGTGATGTCGACCTGTTGGACACCGTAGAGGTCGGCGAGGTCATGACTCGTTGGAACGAGGTGCTTCCGCTCACGATGACGACCCGTGAGATCTCGGCGGAGCTCGACCGCCATCACCACCACGGTCTCCCGGTCGCCGACGACGGTCGGCTGGTGGGCATCGTCACCATCAGCGACATCATGCGCACCGGGGGGCCATCCGACCTGCTGACCGCAGCAGATGTGATGACGCCGCGACCGGTCACGGTGACACCAGAGACCCCGGTATCGCTCGCCCTCGAGCGGATGGCGAGCCTCGGCGTAGGACGACTCCCGGTGGTCGCTTCCAACGACCCCACCAGCCTGGTCGGAATGTTCCGGCGGGAGACCGCCGTCAAGGCCTATCACCATGCACTCTCCGATGTCACCGAGACCGAGTTGCAGCGCAAGCGGCAGCGACTCTGGGCGCGTCCCGACGCCGAGTTCTTCGAGTTCCACATCCCCGCCGGCTCGATGGCCGATGGCCGTCAGGTCAAGGAGGTCCACTGGCCCGCAGGCTGCACCCTGGTGGCGATCCGGCGGGGTCGAGCGGTCCTGGTGCCCGAGGGCGAAACCCGCCTCCAGGCGGATGACATCGTCACCGGATTCGGCGCCCACGGCGCTCGCAACCAGGTACTCGAACGGCTGAGGGCGACCTCCGACGACACGACCGAGACCGGACAGACCGTGCCGATCGAGTAGCGAGTCCAGCGGATGGGTTTCAGCCGACGGTCACTGCCCTCCAGCACGCCTCGGCAACTCGTTCCAGTTGGTCACCAGAGAGGCTGATGCCGGCTGCCACCAATCTGACCGCAACCCCGAGCGTCAACGCCGCGATCACCTCCATCGGAAGATCCGCCAGCAACTCGACCAGATCCGGTCGGGTCGCCTGTTCGATCAGGGGATCACCGGTCTCCTGCAGCCGCTGCGACGCCTCCTCGGCGAACGGTGACGCTTCGAGCTGGGCGAGGAACCCGGCCCGCGCCGGCTCCTCCCGGTAGTGGCGATAGATGGCCGTCCAGAGCTGCACGAATCGCTCCTTCGGGGCTGCATCGAGATCTACCTGGGGCAGCACCGCCACGCTCAGCTGCTGCTTGACCTCGAGGTAGGTCGCATAGACCAGTTCTTCCTTCGAGTCGTAGTGCACGTAGGCGGTTCCGGCGGCCACCCCGGCGTGCTTGGCCACGGCGCCCATCGAAGCGCCATGGAATCCGCGCTCGGCGACGAGATCGCGTAGCGCAGTTCGGATTGCGGCGGGACGGTCGATGGTGGTGGTCACACTCGATCCAGGGCAGAGGCGACGTCGACCTGGAGTCCGGTCTCACGTTCGGAGACCCGCCACAGATCGGTGATGGCCTGATCGAGCCCGAACTTGCGCAGAACGGGACGACGAACAGGTGCCCCCGACATGATGAAGCGTGGCGCGTACATCTCGCCACCGCCCGCCATCGGATCCGTCGCCGCCCGAAGCTGAGGCAAGGCGCCGTCCGCAACCGACATGCCGATGCGTCCGGCGAGGTTCTCCCACGGTCCCCCGGGGCCACCCTCTCGGACGGTGCGGCTCTGGAGGTCGCTGTTCGTCAGACCCGGATGTGCCATCAGGCTGATCGCCGGAACGCCCGCTTTGTCGAACTCCCGCTGGAGCCCGAGTGTGAAGTGGTAGTTGGCGAGCTTCGACTGTCCGTAAGCCTTCCATGGTTGGTACTCGCCGTCGAGGTGGGGGTTGTCCGGGTCGAGCTGCGCCAACGTGTGGTGGGCCGTACTGGTCACAGTGACGACCCGAGCTGCGTCGGCGGCCAGAAGATTGGCCATCAGGCGTGCCGTGAGCGCCCAGTGGCCGAGATGGTTGACTCCGAACTGCATCTCGAAACCGTCTTCGGTCTTGCGCTCGGGGAGCGCCATGAGCCCGGCGTTGTTGACGAGGATGTCGATTCGGGGATGGGCCGAAGCGATCGTCTTTGCCGCCTTCTCGATCGATGCCAGCGACCCGAGGTCGAGTTCGACGATCTCGAGCGACGCTTCCGGGTGGGCGTCCATGATCTGTTCGAAGGCGGCCTGCGCCTTCGGCTGATGCCTGGCGGCCATGACGACGTGGGCGCCGGCACCGGCGAGTTGTTTGGCCGTCTCGAACCCGAGGCCGCCATTGGCGCCGGTGACGACTGCCGTCCGGCCGGTGAGACCGGGGATGTTGCTGCTGTTCCAAGCCATGGTGTGGCTCCTGACGTTGTGAACTCGTGACTGAATGTTCACTCATTATGAATGATCGTTCATCCAGTGTCAAGCCGGTTGTTTCGTGGTGGGACCGGGCCTCGAATCGCATCGACGACGAGGCCACGCGCGACTGAAGGTGGCGGCGTTTCCTGCAGTGTCGTGGCGACGGGGTCAGACCGTGAGACCGCCATCGGGGTCCCAGGCGTACTCGATCTGTCGGGCCGTCGCCATTGCCAGCTGACGGTCGACGAGGCGTTCCACCAGGTGGAGCGCCATCCCGATCCCCGCACTCAGGCCACCGGCGGTGACGATGTCACCGGAGTCGACCCACTGGACACCTGGCGTGGCCCCGTCACGTCCAAACGACTCGGCGAGAATGTCGACGTCCTCGAAATGCGTCGTCCACCTGCGGCCGCCGAGCAGCCCCGCTTCACCGAGCAGGAACGCGCCGGTGCATACGCTGGTCATGATCTGCACGTGATTCATCGCCGAGCGAATGGCCTCGATGAGCGATCGATCGGCGGTCACATCGGCGATTGCGATCGCTCCGGGGACCACCAGCACATCGAGCTCGAAGGACGAAGCGAGCGTCCCATCGGGCACCAGGCCGACTCCCCCGTAGGCCGTGACCGGTTGACCGTGGAGTGTCAGTGACAGCACTTCGAGCGTTCGGTCGTCGCCGGCTCGCCGCAACAGACGATCGGCGGTCAAGAACACTTCATACGGACCGCCGAAATCGAGCAGGTCGACTTCGTCGAACAACAACAGACCAATGCGCACGGAGTGTCCCTTACTCGCAACGACCGCAGCGTATCGGGATCAGGACCGCTCGTCGCTGGACACGGTCGCGCCCCCGACGCTGTTGCACGACAGCCGTCACCGAATCTGTCCAAACGCGGTTGATGATCGATCCTTCCATCGCGCCGATCGCGCGAACATCTGACAAACTCGACCCATGACCGGACCCCCTGCGCTCGAACGCTTGCCCGCCCTCGCGGTCGACGAAGGTCGGCTCGAGCAACTCTTCGGCAGACACGATCTTCTCCCGTTGTGGATCGCCGAGCCGTACGCGCCGCCTGCCGACGCGATTCGCTCTGCCATCGAGCAGCGCGCGAGCGCCGCGTGGTACGGATACGAGACCCGGCCCAGCAGTGTGAAAGCGGCGTTCTGGGAGTGGATGAGGAACCGGCACGGTTGGAGTGGCGACGGGCTCTCGACCATCGTGAGTCCTAGCGTTGGCACGTCCATCGGAGTTCTCATCGAAGAGCTGACCGAACCGGGTGACGGCGTGATCATCCAGCCACCGGTCTTCACAGACTTCAAGCCGCTGATCGTTGCCGCGAATCGCACGGTGATTCGCAATCCCCTCGTCATCACCGAGAACGCCTACCAGATGGATCTCGATGGTCTTGCTCACCTGGCCTCAGAGCCGGCCACGCGGCTGTTGATCCTGTGCAATCCGCACAATCCGGTTGGGAGACTGTGGTCAGAGGACGAACTTCGGTCCGCAGCGCGGATCTGCGCCGAGAACGACGTCACCGTCGTCGCAGATGAGATCCATGCCGACCTCGCTCTGCCCCCGAGCAGATTCGTCCCCTTCGCCACGGTCGCTCGAGGCACCAACCTGATGTGGGCGGCCACCCACGGGCCGATCAAGACCTTCGGCCTTGCCGGGGTCTGCGACACGCTCCTCATCACCGACAGTGGCGGGGTGGCGAGTCGTTTCAAAGCGGCGAGCAACCGGCTCCACCTCACCCGCAACAACGTCTTCGCCACCGCCGCATTCGAGGCGGCATATCGACGCGGCGCCGAATGGTTGGACGATCTCCTCGACCTCATCGAATCGAACATGAACCGGCTGAAATCAGGTCTGCCCGAGGACATCGGGGTCATGGACCACCAGGCCACCTACCTCGCCTGGCTCGATTTCCGGGACCTCGGGCTCGACGTCCCCGAGCTGGCCGAGTGGCTGACAGCCTCCGGTCTCGCCTTGAGCCCCGGGCACTGGTTCGGGAGAGAAGGAGCAGGATTCGCCCGAATGTCGATCGCAGTCGACCCGGCGACGATCGACGAGGCCATCCGACGGCTCAACCAGGGCTGCCGGCGGCTCGGTCGACACCCGAGGCCATGAGTCGTCGTCGACGATAGGACGCGGAACCCGGCCGGAGATCCACCCCAGAGAGAGTTGCGCTCTGAGCTGATCGACGTCGTTGCCGTCAGCCCAAGCCAGACGACAGTCTGAGGACGAGCGTCCGGTCACCACGTCGAGCCGAGCCTCCTATGCCCCGCCACCGGGCTGGGGCCACCAGCTGCGACGCCCTCTTGGCTTGCCGAAGCTCTCGGGCCACGGATCGCCGGGCAGGTCCCCGGCAACATCACGTTCGGCATGCTCCAGGAGTGCGTCGAGACTGAAGAACTCGTCGTCGATCGACTCCATCAAGTCACCGAACCGCTCGTACCGCTCGGCGAATCCGACCATCGGAAAGTCGGCCAGCTCGGCCACCGGCACCTCGTCCCAGGTCAACGGAGACGAGACCCACCCGGTCGGTCGCACCGAATAGGCGCTTGCGACCGTGCGATCCCGGCTGTTCTGGTTGTAGTCGATGAACACACCATGGCGATCTTCCTTCCACCACTGGGTGGTCACGATGTCGGGCCGGTGCCGTTCCACCTCGCGACCGAACGCCAGGGCTGCCA
>JAHEIN010000176.1 GCA_024639335.1 bacterium
GGGCAGCGATCATCGCCGCCCGGTCGATCGGCGAGGACCTCGCCCCAGCCGAGGTCGAACGCAAGGTCTCGCCCGATATCAGTCGGTCGAGCAGGGCACGCGACGTGATCGACGAACTCTCAATCCGACTCTCTCGATCCGCCTGAAGCCAGGCGATGCGGTCAGACGCTTTCGCCGTCGGGCGCGAAGATGTGGACCGGACCGTTGACAGCGATGGTCACGTGGTCGCCACGACCGAAGTCGGTGTCGCCGGCCTCGTGGACGACCAGCACTTCCTAGCGGCCTTCGTGTTGCACCTTCACGTGCAGAAACGACTCAGAGCCGAGGGCCTCGACGACACTGACCTCGCCGGCGATGCCGGTGCCATCAGCCTGAACTTGAGATGCTCGGGGCGGACACCGACACCGAACGTGGAACCATCGACCTTGGCGGCCGCAGCCGCCATCTCTTCGGTGAGCGGGACCGCGTAGCCCCCGATGGCGAACCCGCCGTCAGTGCGTTCGACGTCGAGCAGGTTCATCGCCGGCGACTCGATGAAGCCAGCCACGAAGCGGTTCGTCGGGCGGCGGTAGAGGTCGCGCAGCGACGCGCACTGCTGACCTCGATGTCGAACGCGGTGATATACGAGGCGTCATCCGACAGGAGGAACTCGACGGTCGCCGCCACCTCGTCCAGTGATCCGCAGCGGCGAAGCGGGACGGAGGCGATCATCTGGGCAGCGACCTCGTCCGGATCGTCCGGGACGTACTGGCTCGGTGTGCCGGCCTGCAACTCGACCTCACGATCCCACATCTGGCCGGGCCCGATGAACGCCGGGCTGATCGAGTTCACACGGATCGCCGCATGAGCGAGATCCCTGGCCGCCGTCTTCACGAGCGCGATGACCGCTGCCTTCGATGCGCTGCAGGCAGCCATGTTCGGTGCGCCGCCGTGAGCCATCGAGGCGGTGTTGAAGATCGCGCCCGCTCGGCCGATCGCGATCAACGCGTGCGCGAAGCACTTCAACACGATGAACACGCCGGTCACATTGATCTCGAGCACGCGGCGGAAGTCGGCGACGTCGTAGCCGACGATGTTCGTGAACTCGCCTTGCTACCCGGCGTTGTTGAAGAGCAGATCGGCGGTGATCCCCTGGGCCGCCAGGTCATCGAACGCTCGCTACACCTCCAGCTCGTCGGTGACGTCGAACTTGACGGTGACCGGAGTCGCCGCCGCATTCACCTTGGCACACATCGCAGTAGTCGTGTAGATCCCGTTTGCGATATCGGCCAACACGACGTGCGCACCTTCACCTGCCAACCTCACCGCCGTGGCCCGGCCGATGTCGCCGGCAGCGCCGCTGATCAGCGCTTCCTCACGTTGCTGTGTAACCACCGTCCACGACCAAGTTCTCACCATTGATCATGCCGGCAGCGCCACTCACCAGATAGAGCGCGGCAAGCGCGATTTCTTCAGGCTGCGCGAAACGGCGCGTCGGAATCAACTTCTTGAAGTTCTCGCCTCGTTCGCCGGCCCACGTGCCTTCGGCACCCATCGCGCTCTCGACGACCGTTGGCGAGATGGCGTTGACGGTGATACCGAGGGGACCCCACTCCATCGCCAACACGTTGGTCATACCGAGCACGCCGGCTTTGCTGGTGCAGTACGCGAGGTGGCCGTCGAGTGCGACCAGTGCCGCCTGGGAGGCCATGTTGACGATGCGACCGCCGCCCTGGGCGATCATCTGCTTGCCCACTTCGCGGGCGTAGAGGAACGAACCGCGCAGGTTCACCGCCATCGTGGCGTCCCACAGGTCGACCGAGGTCTCCTCGGCCTTGGCGAGCGGCCCGATCCCGGCGTTGTTCAGGAGGATGTCGATACGCCCGAGCTTTTCGACCGCTTCCGCGACGACGCCCTGCACGGAGGCCTCATCGGCGACGTCACCCACCAAGCCGAGATGCTGCGATCCCAGGGCGCGTGCTGCTTCGTGCACCTCTTCGGAGCGGTCGACCAGCACCAGCGTGGCGCCACGTTCGGCGAACAATTCGGCCATGCAGGTGGCGATACCGCCAGCTCCGCCGGTGATGAGGGCCACCTGGCCAGTGAGGTCGAATGCGTTGTCGAATGAGAAGTCCATGACCGATGTTCCTGTTCAGTGCGCCGGAGCGGCGCCGTTGGCTGCGAGCCCGCTTGCACGGGCGTAGATGGAGACGACCTCTTGGATCTGATGTCGGATCAGCGAGAGTGGATCGTTGTTCAAGGTCCCGGCACGGAACGCCGCGTACTGGAGCGGCATGAACTGGCTCAGCAGCGTCATCGGCGCGGGCTGCTCGGTGAGGTTGTCCAGCAGCACCTGCACACTGGCTTCGATCTCGGGGTCGGCCCAGTAATACCGCGAGCGGTCGCTGAAGCTGTACTTGCGAGAGAAGGCCTGCTCCGCCTCGGATCCCGGGTAGTACTTGGCCCAGTTCTGCGGGTTCGCGAGCATTCGCTCGTCCAGCACCTGGCGGAGATTCGACAGCGGCCGGTCGGTGATCCACTCCTGCTCGATGTAGCTCAACGCGAAGAGCGCCTCGCGACCCGCAAAGGTCAGACCGGGTCCGACCTTGAGGATCGCGAAGTGGTCGGTGACCAGATTTCGGAGCTGGGTCTCGGTCTGGTAATCGGTCGAGTGGGCTTCGTAGACGATGTTGTCGAAGCCCAGGATGGCCTCGCTCAGCTCCTGTGCCTTGGCAGGTTCGTATCCGATCACAGCGGCGTGATCGAACTCGACACCGGGCTGCACCACCACTCCGATCACCCGTTCCCAGGCTTGGCCCAGACCACGTTCGGTGAACTTGCTGCGGTGGGTCTCGATGGTTTGCTTCAGATCCTCGATCCGCGTGGTGGCAAGTTCGTGAAGATCTTCCTGCGCCCCGCCGGGCACCGGAACTTCGGTTCCAATGACGTAGACCGGCGGCGCCGACGGATCGGGCATTGCCGCTTCGGCTGCGGCGCACAACTCTGTGGCACGCTCAGCGATGGTCTCGTCCGGGAGCGGTTCGACATCATCAGCACACGCCATGCTCGCGTCCAAGTGGATCTTGGAGAAGCCGGCACGAACATAGTCCGCGACCATGGTTGTTGCTGCCGCCATCGCCTCTGCCGCCGGTTGCGAGCTCCAAGGGTTCGGGCCCAGGTGATCGCCTCCGAGAACGAGCTGTTGCTCGGGGAAGTCCACCTGCGCCGCGATGTCCAGCACGTAGTCGCGAAAGCCACTCGGCGTCATGCCGGTGTAGCCGCCCTCTTGGTTGACCTGGTTGCAGGTGGCCTCTATCAACAGCGGCGAGCCATCAGACTTGGCTTGGTGCAGAGAGGCTTCGAGTACCAGGCGGTGAGCCGAGCAGACAGAGTAGATGCCCCGCTTGCCGTCGGCCCGGTTTTCTTCAACAATGTCTTTCAGAATTCTGGCGTTCATACGTGTCGCTCCGCTGAGTCGATGAATCGGTCGAGTTCGCTCAGGGTGGTGTTGCCTTCCATCGGGCCGCGTTCGCTCACGGCCATGGCACCAGCTGCGTTTGCCAACGTCAGGGCGCGCTCGATGTCGATGCCCTGGGCCAAGCAGGAGATCAGCGTGCCGCCGAAGCAGTCACCGGCTCCGGTCGGGTCCACCTCGGCGACCTGGAACGAGGGCACGTGCAGCGACCGCGTACGGTCGTAGTAGACGCAGCCCTCGGCGGCGTTCTTGACGACAATCATCTCCAGCCGATGGCTGTCGAAGAGCGTCGCGACGGCCTCACGTTCAGGTGCGTCGCCGCAGAAGTACTGCAGATCGGCTTCGCTCGGCAGGAGGATGTCGCACTCCTTCAGAACGTGGTGAATGGCTTCGCTGATCACGGGTGACGTGAGAACCTCCGGTCGGATATTCGGATCAAAGGAGACCTTGCCGTCGCCCTGCTTGACCAGCTCGAGCGCTCGCTTCACTGCGGCAATGGAGCCGGAGCTGCCGAGCGACGAGCCCATGACGTGGAAGTAGCGGCAGCCACCAGCGAGGGCTGGATCGACCGAGTCGGCATCGATCAGCGCAGCGGCGCTGTTGCCGATGTTGAAGATGAACTCACGGCTACCGTCTTCCTGATAGGTCACAAATGCGGTACCCGTGGGAAGCTCGTCGGTGCGCGTGATGCCACTCACGTCCACCCCGTCGTCGCGGAGGCGGTTGACGATCAGGTCACCAAAGCCATCCTCACCGGCGCAGCCGATGAAGGCCACCGAGGCGCCGGTTTTCGCGGCCTGGTCGGCAAAGATCGCGGGCGCGCCGCTCGGATACGGACCCAGGAAGACGCCGGGCTCCGTGAAGGTCTGGCCGACGCGCTCGGCCATGATCTCGGCGAGCAGTTCTCCCATACTCAGGATGTCAGTCATGGCTCAACTCATCTGTTGGTCGCCGTCGACGTTCAACGCCTGGCGAGGGTCATGCTCAGCCACCGCGCTCGCTCCATGCGTGACCTCTTTCGGCGATGACCTGCCGGAGTTGGTTCAAGCGATCGACGCCGACGGAACGGAGCACCTGGGCACGCTCCTCGGGATCGAGATGGATGGTCTCGCCCCAGATGGTTCGGCCGACGAGCACGCCCGAGGCACCGGCGGAACACGCCACCGCGGTCTGCTCGAGGAAGACTTCGAATGTCACGCCGGCTCCGAGCAGGACCCAGGGTGTTGCGCATGCGGCATCGAGTCGCTCGCATGCGGCTTCCCAACGCTGGCGATTGTCGGTGTCACCGCCTGGAAACTCCACTTTCATGATCGCCGGACCGGTGCGGCTCAGTCGCTCCGCTGTCCCCACGACGGCGTCCTCGTAGGCCATCGTCCCTTTCTCGAGCGTTGTGTCAGGGTTTGGCGAGTACACCAACGGCTCGAGGAACAACGGCAACCCGGCGGCCTGGCATTCGCCTGCGACCGTCCGGATGAACTCCTCTTTGTCGGCGGCGTTCGCCGCGTCTGGGTGGTAGCACACGAGAAGCCTCGTCGCCGTGGCACCCATGCGAAGGGCAACGGATGCGTTGAAGTCCTCGACCAGCGACGGCATCCGTTCCCAGCCCTCGCCCGCATACCCCGTGTGCTCCAACGCAACGATCAACGGGAGTCTGGCTGGCACGTTGGGTGAAACGAGGCACGGTTCGAACCCATAGATCGGATCCGTCAGATAGCCAGTCGTCGACCCGGCCAGGTGCTGAGCGAAGTCGACCTTGAGGGTGGAGAGGAGCGCTGCAGCTTGCTTGGTGTCGAGGTTGGCGTCGAACTGCTTGAGCACGTTCTGGCGGTGGTCGGCAGCGAGCAGAACAAACACGTCCTGCTCGTCGAGACTGCATGCTCGAAGGCGCCGCGCGATCTCGGGATGTTCGAGCGGGGATGTCACATCTTCACGGTGTGCCGGAGCGAGGTGAAGGACCTGACAGCGCGGCTTCAGTCGCCGACGCGTTCGCCGTCCGGCCCGAAGAGATGTACCGCGCCACCGAACGCAACGTGAACTTTGTCGCCGCGCTGGATCGTGGTCTGTCCCTCGGCGCGCACCTCGATGTC
>JAHEIN010000177.1 GCA_024639335.1 bacterium
GAACGCGGCGAGCTGATGGCTCGACAGCCAATGCGATAGCGACCTCATCGGGATCCTCGGATCATGCGCATCTACGTTGCACCCGTTGAACCTCGCTTCGTGAGCCCCTGCTGGGGGGGGGTCACCGTGATCGGCTCATCCGATGTGGGACCCGTGCCGTCCCCGGAACCGCAGCCCGCCAGGCACAGCATCACCACCCAGACCACGTGGACCCGCTTCCGTCTCGCGTCTTCATCCGCGGCTTCTCCCTCACCGTCGTTTCTGCTCGCTGCCAACGGGCTTCGTCGCTGGTGCCGCGGCCGTCACAACGAGCAGAGCGCCGAGCAGTGCCATGCCAACATGTCGCCGTTGCTCATGGCCCGCATCTGCTGAGACTCGCCTGATACTCCAAACGAATACCACTCGGCCACCGATACATGAAGGGCCAGAGGTCCCCAACTAGGGAACGTCTGGTAGATCGACCGTCCAGCCGATGTATCCATAAGGGTTCGGACCGACCGGAGCCGATCGGAA
This sequence comes from bacterium, assembly GCA_024639335.1. Classification (GTDB taxonomy): domain Bacteria; phylum Actinomycetota; class Acidimicrobiia; order Spongiisociales; family ZC4RG35; genus JAHEDH01. Next base: position 514 of record JAHEIN010000177.1, read on the forward strand.
CTGTTCACCCCTGGCGACCTGCGAGCACAACTCATACACACGAATCGAGCGCCGTTGGACGCTTCGCCGATACCCGAACCTGCCACCGAGCGTGACGGCCAGCCCTCGCTGAGCCGGAAAGGCTCATCGCGCCCTCCGTGGTTGCGTTTCCGGGCGATGATTCGGGCCAGTACGATGCTGGCACTGTTGTGCTGAAGTCCGGCGTTCTCGGGTGACGTCATGGAGCGGCCCGGTCACCCCCGCCAACGTGCCCCCCCAACTCGTCAACAACCATGGGCGCCGATTGGGCGGCCCGGCGGCCTGCGTCAGAGGATCGCGCTGATGGTGATCACGAGGGTTCCGACCGTGGCGACAATGACCAGGGGTGTCACCAGGAACGCCAGTCGTGACCGATTGACCCACCGGTGAACGGCCAGAACAACGAGGCCAACCGATGTGAAGAGATAGGCGACGAGAATCCAGTGGGCCCGAGTCCTTCCGGTGGCGAACATCGCGTTGTTGAGTTCGTTCAGTGTCCCGACCCTGAACATCAAACCGAGAAAGAACACGATGATGATTGCGCTGGCGACAGCCATCTCGCTGTGGAAGCCGATCCGAGCCGCCCGACCCGGCGCGGCTGCATCCATGGTCCCGGTCGTTGCGTCCGCTCGCCAGCGGCGGTAGCCGACGGCTGGTACGCCAATCACGAACAGGATCACGATCGCTGACAGCAGCGCGAAACCGGGCGGGCTGAAGACAGGGTTGCGGTACTCGGGCAGATACCCGTCCATGCGGTCGAAGAACTCCCGTTCATAGGCGGCGAGACTGACCTCCATGCGGTCTTCGAATGCCGCTTCGAACGATGCCCCCTCGGCCACGTCGATGAATACATCTCGTGCATCTTCGGGAGATCGGCCATACCCGTCGTCGTCCAGCAGGTACTCGACCGCGAGCTGGAACATGGGGTAGTTGAAATGCTCACCAGCGTCTGGCGTGGCGATCTGTGAATACGTCTTGAACGAGATCGGGCTGATGGTTCCGAATTCGCCGGTGAGATCGTCCAACTCGTCGAGTCCCCGAACGGCGCCGCCCGTGGTCCCACCAGACATGGCCTCGGGAAGCCCCTCGAGGAACCAGACGTCGACCGGGTGGGGATCGGGGTTGCCTGAGATCAGCCATTGCAGGACATGAACAAGCTCGTGTTTCATCACGGGGGCGAAGCTCTTCTCCACTCGGGCCTCGTGATCCGGGGACCACATGATCAGACCGCCGTAGTAGGCTCGGGCTGCCCAATCCTGCGGGTCGTGGTTCCGGTAGGCGTAGACGTCGATCTTGTCCTGGCCGTCGGGATACCGGAGCATGCCGGGTTCGATCGAGAAGTCGTCGAGCAGCTCGGCCCAGACCTGCTCTGCGACCTCGGCTACTTCGCGCCGTGCCTCCACACTGGCGGCGTCACTGTAGACGACGAAGCTCTCGCTCTCGATCGGGTCGCCGTCTTGAGGCCAACGCTCACGCACGTACCACGAACCGCCATCAACCATCGCGGCCGCACCAGCTGCGTCGCCCTGATCCGGCGATGGACCGCACCCTGAGAATCCCGCGGTCACCATCACACCCAGGACAGCCAACACCATGAGTCTCATACCCCAAGCCGAGAACAACGGTGACCCAGCCGCAAGAGGCGTTCGTCCCCAATGGCCTGTCGTCAGCAGACGAATTCGGACCGGTACACCGATCGCAAGAACGGGCGCTTGGTCTCGGTGCCAGATCACACCCGATAACGCTCAGCATCGACACCTCGAGGCCGTCCTACTGGGGCACGAGTCGCGCACGTAGGAACACCGGCCGTCTGCTTTCCCTCGCCACCGAGGGTGACGGTCAGGCCCTCGTTGAGCCGGCAACGATCATCGCACCCTGCGCGGTCGTGTTCCCGAGCGGTCTCTCCGGGCCAACACGCCGGAAGTGGTGCACCACCGTGGTGCTCAGCTGGCGGACTGATCAACCCGGAACTGCACGCAGGCGTGATCAGCGGCATTGGCTGTGCACAAGCGCCAGAACCCGTCTCGCATGTCGTCGGGAGCAAGAAGACCGTCGGGCCCCACGCCGTCGATTCCGTAGTCATCTGTGCCCGTGCCCTCACCACCGCCACCGAGTGACTCTGCGCTTGCGACCCGGCCGCCGGCGTCGGACTGAAGAACGAAAAGCGGATCTCCCCAACTCGACCCGTCCCATCGGTACAGAAGGAAGTACCCGCCTCTGCTGTTCGATTCGTCGAAGAAGGCAAAGAATCCTTGACCCGGTTGGGGGTCTGACGGGTCAAGTGTCATCGGTTCACCCGCCGATTCTGCCGGCGGGGGGCTCGAGTTCTGAGGGGCCTCGGAAGCTTCCTCACTGGCGCCGCAGCCAGCACTGAGGACTGCCATCAGGAGAACGGCAATCGTCCAAAGGCGAGTCGGACGGGCAAGTGGCTTGGCTCTCACTATCCCTCACCGTAGTCTCAGCGATAATGGCGTGGTCGCCGGGGACTGAGGGTCGTCAGGAGCGGGTGTCATTGGGCGATCTGCTGGTCAACACGCCGGGAGTCGAGCGCGGCGCATCGTCATTTGGGAGCGTTGTTACAGGGCTCCGTTGCCGAGTTCGGCCAAAGCGCCCTATTCGTGCTTGTCCAGGCTGAGCTGCGGCTAACGTCCTGACATGAGTCTTGAGTGGGAGCAAGTTGTTGTCGCAACGCCTGACCCTGCCGCTCTGGGTCGATGGTGGTGCGAAGCGCTCAAATGGGAAGTGGTCGACGACGACCCGCCCGTCTTCGAGATTCAGCCACGGCCAGGTCGGGTTCCAGGAATCTTGTTCCTGGCCGTCGACGAACCCAAGCAGGGCAAGAACCGTCTTCATATCGATCTTCGTCCTGATGATCAGGCCACCGAGGTCGAGCGACTTATCGCTCTCGGAGCGTCTTGTGTCGATGTCGGGCAGGGTGACGAGGTCTCGTGGGTCGTGCTGACGGACCCGGAGGGAAACGAGTTCTGTGTTCTCCAGGAGCGCCGAGCATCGATCTAGGCAGGCCAAAGGAGCGACCGGGCACGAGCGTATTGTTGGCATCTGCTCTTGGGCCTCACGGGTGTGAGATTCGGCTCAATCTCGAATGGCATCGGCCGGTCCCGATCGTCGTGGGCAGCCTGTCGCCGACCCCGGTCGATAATGATTATCTCCGGCCGGCTATCACTACCCGAGGACGGCACGTATCGTGCCCGCGGGAACACTCAGCGTTACGAGCGCCTCCCACCGAGCGTGACGACTAGGCGGTCGTCGAGCCGGGAAACGCTCATCGCGCCCTGCGTGGTCTCATTACCGGACGGGCGGTCCCAGCGCGGCCAGAACGCCGGCACCCGAGCGGGGCAGATCGGGATTTCCGAGCAGTGATACCGAGCAGGCCTGCGGGCACGTCGCCTGCTCGGTCGGGGGCCGCTCGTAGGTGTAGATATGGAGGTAATCCTCGGCCACCTCCGTTCAGACCGCTGAGAGCTGGATTACCACCATGATCTGGACTTATGTGAGCCGGAGGGTTCACCCTCAGGCGAGGTAATCTCCGATTACCCACATAAGTGCCTGATTGATACTGGAGGCAGGGGTTGCGGTTGTTCCGTAGCTTCTAGGGATCCGGCCGGTGAGGCTCTTCAAGTGCCTGCCGCCTTCGGGTTGGCTTTGTAACGAACTGCCTTCTGGCCGGTGTCCCTTGCCGTGGTGTGGCTCGAAAGAGGCGAGAGCACATCAACCCGAATCAGGAGTGCCCACCTCGGTTTCACCATCAACCAGGAAGGCAATCCGCATGACGATGATCGGTATCGACCCCCACAAGGCCACCCACACAGCGGTGGCCATCGACGACAACGAGAACGTCGTCGACCAGTTCCAGCTTCGAGCATCGGTAGCTCAAGCAGACCGCCTGTGCGAATGGGCCGACGGCTTCGACAAACGCGAATGGGCCATTGAGTCCGCAAACGGGCTCGGCTACCTCGTCGCCCAGCAGCTCGTGGCTGCCGGCGAAACCGTGTTCGACGTCCCACCAGTGCTCGCATCGCGGGTCCGGTTGATGGGCTCGGGCCGGTCCCAGAAGAACGACCCGAACGACGCCCGCTCGATCGCCATCGCCGCATTGCGGTCGGACCGTCTCAGCGTCGTCGGGCCCGATGATCATTCCCGGGTCCTTCGGCTGTTTGCGAAACGGCACCGTGACATGGCCCGCCTGCGCAACAAGCACTGCACCCGGCTGCACGCCCTGCTGGTCGAACTCGAGCCGGGCGGGATCGGCTCAGAAATCACCGTGACCAAGGCAAACGCACTGCTCAGCCGGGTCGTTGCCGACGATCAAGTGACCCGTCACCGAGTCATGATCGCTGGCGAGCTTGTTGATGACATCGCCCGCCTCGACACGGCGTTGAAGACGTCGAAGAAGCGAGCGACGGTCGCAGTCGCGGCGTCGGGCACCACCCTGTGCGACATCGTGGGGATCGGTCCGATCTGCGCGGCGATCATCATCGGCTACACCGGCGACATCGACCGGTTCCCGACCAAGGGCCACTTCGCCACCTACAACGCGACCGCGCCGATCGAAGCCTCATCGGGACCCCGAGCCAAGCACCGGCTCAACCCCAGAGGCAACCGCAAGATCAACCACACCATCCACATCGCCGCCATCAGCCAGCTCCGCTACGACTCCGAGGGCCGCGCCTACTACGACCGCAAGATCGCTGAAGGCAAGTCGTCCAAAGACGCCATCCGAGCCCTGAAACGCCGGATCTCAGACCGCGTCTACCAACACCTCGCCGCCGACACCCGACGAGCCGCCCGCTGAGATGAGAGTGGGCCCGGGAGGACACTCAGGAACGACTTCGTAGTCCAGCGTGACCGGCTCAACATCCTGAACACCGGCTCTTCGGACAAGTCACTTCCCGGACCCGAACAACACGCTACAACCCCGCCGGCCCCTCACGCCAGGGGCCCC
>JAHEIN010000043.1:0-7253 GCA_024639335.1 bacterium
CCGCTCGGCTGACGTTGACGGGTCGATCGTTGTCGAACCTGCATACCGACAAACCCTCTCACGCCTCGGTGATCACATTGCTTCCGGGGACGCCCTGGCGAGAGCTGTCCACGTGGGAGCCGGAGCCGGTCTGAGCCGCTTGCTTTGCCTGCTCCGTGTTGTGCTCTTCAGCGATCGGCTCTGAGATTCGCAATCAGCTCGGCGTCCGTTTCGAAGGCAAGGTCGGGCAGCTCATCCAGGGGGAAGAAACCGGTCTCCACCGCGTCATCACCAGGCTGCAGGTTTCCGCCGATCACCAACGCCTCGAACCAGATCCCCACGGTCAACTTCGCCGGGTCGTGGAAGTTGGAAGCAACCCAGAGCACACGTCCCGCCTCGACCTCGAGACCCGTCTCCTCGACCACCTCACGGGCGACACCGGCTCTCACCTCCTCGCCGTAGTCGAGGTACCCGCACGGGATGCACCACAAGCCCGACTTGGTCGTTGCGGGACCGCGCTTGACCATGAGGAGCCGGCCTTCCTCGATGACCACGCCAGCGACACCGACGGCGGGGTCCCGGAAGTGAACCCAGTCGCAGGCCGGACACGCCTTCCGGGTACGACCGGAGACCATCCGGTCCCCCAGCTCCGACCTGCAATGCGGACAGAAGCCGAATTCGCCGGGCCAGAAGAGTCGTTGGTCGATGTCGGGCACGGACGCAGTTTTGCGTTGACCCCACCGAACACCAAGACTCAGGGCCCATATGCGTATGAGACGCCCCCAGGCGACCGCGACAGCCCTGCTCACGTCGGCCGCGCTCTGGGCCGGTATCGCCAGCACTGCCGAGGTGTACCCGAGCTCGTCGTCTCTGGTCCTCGGCGCCGGGCTCCTGGTGATCGTCTCGGTCGCCATCGTCGGGATGGTCGCCGGTGCTTCACCATGGGCTCTCCGTCTGGGGATCGGCGTGTCGGCCGGGATGGTGGCGCTGGGCATCGTGTTCCCACTCACGCCCTGGACGGTGACTGCGATGGCCTTGGCCGGGGCATCCGCGGCCGGTCTGGCCGGAACCAGTTTCGATGGTCTGATACGCCAGCGCCCATCGGCCGACGGGCCTCCTCGGAGTGCGGTGCTTCTGTCGCTGCTCCTCCTGGTATCGCCACCGGTCTGGGCAGTGGCAGCTCCCGACGGTCTCGGCACTGCGGCTCTCCTGGCCGTCGCCGCAGCGTGGTTCACCATGGCGTGGTACGTCAAGGCGGCACCTGGAGCGCTGCTCGCGGTCCGGATGGTGACACCCATCATCCTCGTGGCAGCAACGTTCGTGACGGGCCTCCCGGTGGGTGCGTTGATCGCCCTGAGCACCGTTGGTCTGGTCGTTCTCGCCTGGAGCGTCGACGCCCGCATCGCAGTTCATCCGCTGGCAGAGCCGGGCACCACCGTCCCGATCCCACCCGAGTTGGCTCCCCGAGACGTGCTCGACGCCGCCGGATTGGACGATCGGGGCCGCCGCAAGGAGACAGGCTCATGAGGGCACCGAATCCGTGGATCGCCGTTCCTTCGCTCCTGGCCGGTCTGATCGGCGGATGGGTGGGCTATGTCGTGACCGACGTTTCGTGTCGGTTGGAGCTGCCCGACGGGACGATCGACTCGTGCCCGGAATGGGCGATCCCGGTATCGATCGTGGCCTTTCTGATCGCGATGATCGGCATGGCCGTGGTCATCGTGCTCGTCTACCGCTCCCTCGCAGAGGCAGCCGACGCGGCCTCGCCCGACGGCTCGTCTCGAGGTGATGAGTCCTGAGTTGTGGGTCACGAAACCCACAACTCATCACCCACCACGACAAGAACGCAGCAAGCGAGTGTTCTAGGGCTTCGAGAACACCAACGCAACGTTGTGGCCACCGAAGCCGAAGGAGTTGCTCATGGCGTGGTCCACTCCGGCGGTCTGGCGTGCCTCGTTGGGGACGTAATCCAAGTCGCACTCGGGATCGGGGGTCTCGAGGTTGATCGTAGGAGCCAGCACACCGGTCTGAAGTGACTTGATCGCAACTACCGCCTCCATCGCTCCGGCCGCACCGAGGAGATGCCCGGTCATCGACTTGGTCGACGAGACGGGAATGCCGTGCGCAGCTTCGCCCAGAGCGATCTTGATCGCGGCCGTCTCGGTTGCGTCGTTGGCATCGGTGGACGTCCCGTGGGCATTGATGTAGTCGAGATCCTCGGGGGAGATCGCGGCGTCGTCGAGGGCTGCGCTCATTGCGCGGGCTGCGCCCATCCCACCCGGACGAGGGAGTGTGATGTGATATGCATCGGCGGACATGCCGTATCCGGTCACCTCGGCGAGGATCTCGGCACCGCGGGCGATGGCAGCGTCACGCTCCTCGAGCACGAGCGCAGCCCCGCCCTCGCCCATCAGAAAGCCGTCCCGGTCCAGATCGAACGGCCGGGACGCCCGCTGCGGGTCGTCGTTACGTGTCGTCAGCGCACGCGCCTGGGCGAAAGACGCGACAGCGAAGTCGGTGATCGCCGCTTCGGCGCCCCCGGCGACCATGACATCGGCTGCGCCTCGGCGGATGATCTCGGCTGCGTCACCGATGGCGTTCGCCGACGCTGAGCAGGCGGTGACGGCGCAGCTGACGGGACCCATCAGATTGTGCTCGATGGAAACGGTGCCGGCCGCCATGTTGGGGATGATCTTCGGGATGCCGATCGGACTGACGCGGCCTGGACCGCGCTCGTCGAGAACCCGTACCTCGTCGATGAATGTTGCCATTCCACCGAACCCGACACCGATGACGGCGCCGGCTCGTGGGGCCAGTGCGCTCTCGGGATCGATGACGAGTCCGGCGTGTTTCATCGCCTCGTTCGCAGAAGCCAGCGCGAGCTGGGTGCACCGGTCCATCCGCCGGGCGTCCTTGCGTTCGAAGTGATCCTCTGGGTCGAAACCTGTGGCCTCTGCAGCGATCGTCGTCTTGAAGCCGGTCGCATCGAATGCGGCGATCTGCCCGGCACCGGAGACACCGGAGATCAGGGCCTCCCACGTCGTTTCGGCGGTGGTCCCGACCGGGGATACGGCGCCGATTCCGGTCACGACGACCCGTCTGCGAGCGGTCATCTCAGAGTTTGCCGTGCACCATGTCGATGGCCTGACCGACGGTCTGGATGTTCTCTGCCTCTTCGTCGGGGATCTTGACCTCGAATTCGTCCTCGAGCGCCATCAGCAGCTCGACGACTCCGAGCGAGTCGACTTCGAGGTCCTCTTCGAACGATGCCTCGTCTTCGAGCTTCGCTGCGTCCAGGCCGAGCTCGCTGACGAGCGTGGCGCGCAGGCGCTCACCCACTTCGTTGCGATCCATGTGTCCTCTCTCCTTGGTTGGTTGGCGTCACCCTAGATGGCGATTCCGCCATCGACGGCGATGACCTGTCCCGTGATGTACGAGGCCGCGTCGGACGCCAGAAAGCCGACGGTTGCCGCCACTTCTTCGGGAGTTCCGAAACGTCCGAGCGAGGTCGCCTCCGCAACGGAATCGCGCACCCCATCATCGAGCTCGTCGGTCATGTCGGTTTGGATGAATCCGGGGGCGACCACGTTCGAGGTGATGCCTCGGGCACCCATCTCCTTGGCGAGGCTCTTCGCAAGACCGATCAGTCCCGCCTTGGAAGCCGAGTAGTTCGCCTGCCCGGGATTGCCGCCTATACCGGACACCGACCCGATGCAGATGACACGCCCCCACTTCGCCCTCATCATCGGGCGCAGGGCTGCCTTGCTGACCAGGAAGGCCGAACGGAGATTGGTGGCGATCACATCGTCGAAGGCCTCGACGGACATCCGCAGCATGAGATCGTCCCGAGCGATCCCGGCGTTGTTGACCACGACCGTCGGCGCCTCGAGGGCCGATCCGATCCGCTCGAACATCGCTTCGACCGCGTCGGGATCCGAGACGTCGGCACCGACGGCGATCGCTTTCCCGCCGCCGGCCTCGATCATCTCGACGACTTCGTCTGCCGCGTCCGAGCGTCTCGCGTAGTTGACGGCCACATTGCATCCCTGGGATGCGAGTTGCAGTGCTATCGCTCGGCCGATGCCTCGCGACCCTCCGGTGACGAGCGCCGTCCTGGTCACGATGAAATGCTCCCGCCGAAGAACTCGATGTTGGGTCGCAGCAACTCGAGTGCGTCGCCGTCGAAGTCCGGGAGTACTGCGTCCGAGGTGGCGATGGCCGTGGTGCGGCTCCCCCATTTGACGGCGCTCGCCGCCCATGACAATCCACCGCCGAACGCCACGAACACCAGGTTTGCACCGGGCGGGACACGCCCGTGCTCGAGCGCCTCCGACAGGGCGATGGGGATCGTGGCAGCGGAAGTGTTGCCGTAGGCGTGGAGGTTCGAGAACATCCTGGCGTTGTCGAGACCCAGGCGCCTGGCCGTCGCGTCGAGGATTCGCTGGTTGGCCTGATGAGGTATCAGGAGGTCGACGTCCTCGAGTCGCCACCCGGCTGCATCGACCACACGCTGCGAAGCCTCCCCCATCACCGTCACTGCCCGGCGGAAGATCTCGGGTCCGTTCATCCGGACTCCGGCGGTTAGCGGGTCGAGCGCCGCAACCTGTCCCGCGGTCCCGCGTCCCGGCAGGCACAGGTGTTCGGCTGCGCTGCCGTCGTTGCCCAGCTCGGACGCAACCAACCCAACGGGCTCGTCGGTGGCCTCGACCACGATCGCCCCCGCACCGTCCCCGAACAGCACACACGTCGATCGGTCGGTCCAGTCGAGGATGTACGAGAACTTCTCCGCCCCCAACACCAGGACACGGTGCGAGGCACCCGTCTTGACCAGGCTGTCGGCAACGGCATGGGCGTAGACGAACCCCGAGCAGTTGGCGTTCAAGTCCATTGCCCCAGCCCCGGTGGCGCCGATCTTGTCCTGGATGAGCCCGGCCGTTGCCGGGAGGAGGTTTTCGGGCGTGCACGTGGCGTTGATCACCATGTCGATCTGTGCGGGCTCGAGCCCGGCGGCCGCAATCGCACGAAGCCCGGCGACCCGGCCCAGCTCGCTGACGTCGACATGTGAGATCCGTCGTTCCTTGATGCCGGTCCTCGAGGCGATCCACTCGTCGGAAGTCTCGACGATCCTGCTCATGTCGTCGTTGGTCAGGACGGCCGGGGGCAGTGCGGTCCCCCATCCGGTGATCTCGGCGTAGCGCTGGCTCATTCGGCGAACAGACTAGGGAGTCGTTCGACGCCTTCGGCGTCGTTGACCACCACGACCGTGGGATCCTCGACGCTGCGCTTGGCCATCCCGGCGGTGACGTCGCCAGGGCCGACGTGGATGAAGGTGTTGATTCCGGCGGCAGCCATGTTCTCGAGGCTCTGCTGGAACAACACGGGCGAGACGACCTGGCGGCCCAGGAGATCGACGACATCTACGGCAGCGAACGGCGAGGCGGTGACATTGCTCCAGACCTCGAAGAGACCGTCGGACACGTCCAGCCCCGAGAGCGCCGTCATGAGTCGTTCAGTCGCAGGCTCCATGAACGGCGAGTGGAACGCCCCGGCCACATTCAGGCGAATCGCCTTCCGTACTCCGAGGTCCCGAGCATTTGCTTCAAGCCACAGGAGGTCCTCGTCACCACCTGCCACGACGACCTGGCCGGGAGCGTTGATGTTCGCCACCGACAACCGACCTCCATCGGCTCGGCGTTGCGCCGTGATCTGCTCGGCCGCCTCTGGAGTGGCCCCGATCAGCGCTGCCATCCCGGACGGCGCCGCATCGGCGGCCAGGGCCATGGCTGCGCCCCGCTCGGCGACCACGGCCAGCGCAGCCTCGTAGCTGATCATGCCTGCCGCAGTCAGTGCCGTGTACTCGCCGAGGGAGTGTCCTGCCGCGCTGACAACGCGATCGCTGAGGAGATCGGCGACTTCGAGCCACTGGGCATATGCGAGGGCGAACAGCGCCGGCTGCGCGTACTCGGTTCGTGTCAGGCGCCACAGGGGTCCCTCCAGGCACACCTCTCTCAGCGACCATCCGAGGATTCGCTCACTGGTCGTTCCGAGGACTTCTGGATGGCGTTCGAACAGGTCGGCCCCCATTCCGACCTCCTGGCTCCCCTGACCCGGGAAGAGCACTGCGACACCACTCATGATTCTCCAAACACTCTGCTGGTCGACAGGACCATACGCCGGAACGGCCAATCTGGTGTTGGACTCCCAGCCGTCGGTCCGAGTTACCCCGGTGTTTCTGTCACGATCTGAACCAGTCGATCGACGTCGGCTCGGTCGACGTCACGATGGGTGACGATTCGAAACCGCTCGTCGAAGGGCGGGTACACCGCGATGCCCTCTTGTTCGAAATCACTCGCCAGTTCAAGCCAGGGTCGTCTGATCGCGGCGGCCGAGATGTTGACGATGTTGGTCTCGACCGAAGCCGGATCGACCAGATCACCCTGTCGGTCTGCCAGTTCCATTGCGAGGTATCGAGCGAGCTCGTGGTCTTCGGCGAGTCGGGTCCGGTCCCGAAGGGCAATGGAGGCAGCTGCGGCGAGAATCCCGACTTGTCTCATCCCACCGCCCAGCCGCGCCCGGAGGTAGCGGATCTCTTCGATCGTGTCACTCGAACCAACGACTGCCGAGCCGACGGGCGCCCCCAGCCCCTTTGAAAAGCAGAACGAGACCGTGTCGGCGCCCTGCACGATCTTGGCAGCCTCGACTCCGAGCGCGACCGCGGCATTGAAGATCCGTGCGCCGTCGACGTGCTTGGCGAGCCCGTGCGCCTCCGCTGCGGCCAACCCCGCAGCCATGACATCGACCGGAACCACCCTGCCTCCCGAGAAGTTGTGGGTGTTCTCCCAGCACACGAGCCGGACCCGAGGGTGGAACCGCCCGGCGAGCTCCATCACTCCGGCGATGTGCTGAGCCGTGATGAATCCCGCTTCGGACTCGACCGGTCGATAGGCGATCCCCGAGAGCGCGGAGGACGCGCCACGCTCGATGTTCCTTACGTGGGCAAGCGGATCGCAGATGACTTCATCGCCGGGACGCGTCTGTGCCATGACACACAGTTGATTCGCCATCACGCCCGAAGGAACGAACAGCCCGGACTCGAACCCCAGCAGGGCCGCGCACTCATCCTGCAGGCCGTTGACCGTCGGATCGCCACGGAACACGTCGTCACCGACGGCTGCGTCGGCCATCGCCTTCCGCATTTCCGCCGTCGGCCGAGTCACCGTGTCCGATCGGAAATCCACGAACCCATCGTCAAACGCCATGCCGCGAGAGGCTAG
>JAHEIN010000043.1:7353-19563 GCA_024639335.1 bacterium
AGAGCTTGTCGAGGGCTTTTCGGATGCCGCGGACGGCCTGGTTGATGCGATGCTCGTTCTCGACGAGGGCGAAGCGCACGAAGCCTTCGCCGTTGGGACCGAAACCGATCCCGGGACTCACCGCCACCTTGGCCTCCTCGATGAGGTTGATGGCGAAATCCAGCGACCCCATCTCTTTGTAAGGGTCAGGGATCGGCGCCCAGACGAACATCGTGCCTTTGGGCTTCTCGATCTTCCATCCGGTTCGATTGAGGCCGTCGACGAGCGTGTCCCGGCGACCGAGATAGATCTCGTTGACCTCGTGTACGTAATCGTCGCCCTCGTTGAGCGCGATGATCGACGCGATCTGGATGGGTTGGAAGGTGCCGTAGTCGAGGTAGGACTTGAGTTTGGCGAGCGCAGCAACGATCTCGGGGTTCCCGACGGTGAAGCCGACCCGCCAACCGGCCATCGAATGACCTTTCGTGAGCGTGTAGAGCTCGACGCCCACCTCCTTGGCGCCCGGCACCTGAAGCATCGACGGCGGTGTGTAGTCGTCGAACGCGATGTCGGCGTATGCGAAATCGTGAACCAGGATCACCTCGTGCTCCTGGGCAAATGTGACGAGACGCTCGAAGAACTCGAGATCGACGCACATCGTCGTGGGGTTGTGCGGGAAGGACACGATGATCACCCGGGGCCGCGGCCACGAATTCCGGAACATCCGCTCGAGAACCTCGAAATAGTCGTTCTCGGAGTCGATCGGTGCCCGCCTCACCTCTGCTCCCGCCAACGCCGGGGCATAGATGTGGATCGGATACGACGGCTCCGGGACGATTGCCGCATCGCCGGGTTGCACCAGCGTCCACATCAGGTGGGACAAGCCCTCCTTGGATCCGATGGTGGAGATGACCTCGGTGTCGGGGTCGAGGGTGACACCGAATCTGCGCTGGTAACGGTCGGAGACTGCCTTGCGGAGATTGGGCAGACCCCTGGAGACCGAGTACCGGTGATTCTTCTCGAGACGGGCAGCCTCCACCAGTTTGTCCACGACAAAGGGTGCCGAGGGGATGTCGGGATTCCCGAAGCCGAGATCGACGACATCGGCTCCTGCGCGCCTAGCTGCGACCTTGCGCTGGTTCACCTCGGCGAACACGTACGGCGGGAGGTTGTCGATTCGTCGGAATTCCATCACAGAAATCGTAGGCGCACCACACCGATGCGCGGCGGAGTTCCGGACCACGCCTGTGGGGTCGAGGTGGGAGAAGAACGCGGACCGATCAGCTCCCGGAGAGCCTGCCGATCAGTCGCTTGAGCTGAGGCGGCACGAGGTCGCTCGTGACCTCGAGGACCGAGCGAACCAGTTCGAGCATGTCCCTGGGGCCGTCCCAATGCTCCAGTACCACGTCTTCACCCGCAACGGTGATGAGATGGTTGATCGCGTATGACACCAACAGGAGGTCATCGGCGAAACCGATCACCGGAACGAACTCCGGGATGAGATCCACCGGGGAGACCAGGTAGGCGAGCGCGACTCCGATCACGACCTTCGACCGTCGCGGCACCCGCGGATCGCTGACCAGCCGGCCGAGGAGCTTGATCAGGTTCGGGAGGAGATGAACCGCATCGGCCGCGAGCTTCCTCACCTGCGCAGATGCACCGCCCGATGGTGTGATCACTTCGTCTGGTCTCAACGGATCACTCACTCTGTCGTTTCTCCTCGGATCGTTCCAGGCCGGTCAGACGTCGCGCCGCGAACAGAGCCGCACCGACGGCTGCCGCCCAGCGCCCATGGGCCGCCGGGACGATTTCCACATCGGGACGATGCCCGGCTCCAGGCAAACCCGATGCTATCTGCTCGCGTGCGGCATCGAGGATCAGGCCTCCAGCGCCGGAGACGCCACCGGCAATCACCACGACGCTCGGATCGAGCGCCATGATCAGGTTGGTGATTCCGACCCCGAGCCAGTCGCCGGCGAGTCGAAGCACGTCGACGGCCTGTTGTGATCCTCCCCGAGCTGCTGCCGCCAGCGCTTCTGCGGTCGGACTCAGTCCCAGCCGACCGGCCTCCAGTCCGAGCTGTCTACCCGACACCAGCGTCTCCCAGCAGCCCGATCGTCCGCACGGACAGGCCAGCTCCGTCTCGGTCAGCCGCATGTGCCCCACTTCGCCTGCGAAGGCGGAACCTCTCCAGATGGCTCCTTCAACGACCAGACCCGCTCCGATTCCGGTCCCGACGGACACCGTGAGTGCCACTCGATGATCACTCGCCGATCCCGTCGCCCATTCGGCGTAGGCGGCGAAATTGGCGTCGTTGTCCACGACGTGACACTCGATCAGCGAATCGAGGAATCGAGCGATGTGGATTGGTTGGTCGGACAGATGCGGGCCCCACAAGAACTGTCCGTTCCGGGCATCGACGAGTCCAGCGATTCCGGCGCCCACCGCCACGATCTGATGCTCGCCGACGGCGGATGCCACGAGCCGATCGAGCAGCTCTGTGATCGGTCGATCACGGGGTCCGACCGTTTGGGCTACGGCATGTCCATCGATGAGCACGGCAGTCTTGACGCTCCCGCCTCCGATGTCGATTCCGAGAACGGGTGCGTGGCTGCCAATGGTCCCGAGCTGGTCAGTCGAGTTCGATCCTGACACGCCCACTCGACTCTGGCTCCTCGTTCTCCGGGCCCCTTTCGGGTTTGCCGACCTTACCGAGTTCGTCCACGAGCGCCTCGACGGCCTTCAAGCTCTCGACCCCGGCGCGCAGCATGTGGTAGACGACCCGAGAACCTGCCCGCTTGACGGCGTTGAGGGTCTCGGATTCGGCCATCAGCGTTTCGCCTCGGCTCCGAACGAGACCCGCAGCACCGAATCCTTGAACGATGCTTTGGCGATCTCACGTCGCTGCAGCGAATCGGGCAGGACGAACGAGCGACGATACGGGCCAACCTCGACATAGAGCTCGACGCCATGACGGAAGACGTCGAGTTCGCTCTTGTCCACGAACGGCACGTCCATCTCGAGAATGATCATCCCGTCATCATCGAGCACCCTGAACGGGCTGCGTGCCGAGTAGCTCGCAATCGGGTCGCCATCCTCGTACAACTCCTCTGCCATCTTTCGCAGCTGCTCGATCCCCACCATCTCATCGTCGAACAACCGCATTCGCAGCCGAGGGACTTCACGAAAGGCGGCATCGACCGTTTCGAGATGCGCCTTTTGGATGTCTCGCCACTTGGCGAAGTACGGATCGCTGATCTCGTCGGGGAGGACCCGGTTGACGACGACACCGTCGACTCCGTAGCCGAACAATCCGAGATAGGTGTAGGTTCGGCGAGCTTCGTCGATGACCATCTTCTCGGGATTCATCACGAGGCGGGCCGAGGTGATCTCAGGGTTCCCGAGGAGCTCCTTGACCTGTTCCACCCCGAAGAAGACGGCCTGGGCTGCGGCGAACACGTCGTCCTCCGGCATGGGCATCTCGGTGATCCGATTCAGAACCGGACGCGCCGCCCGCATGATCTTCCGTTGACCTGGCAACACCCGCTCGAAGTACCAGCTCAACACCTCCGGGAGGCTGAGCAGTCGCAGCGTCTCGGCGGTGGGCGCACAATCGACGACGATGACGTCGTAGTCGCCCGAGCGAGCGTGCTCGTTGACACCCAGCAGTGCGAACAGCTCGTCCATGCCGGGGAACACGAGGAACTCTTCGGCCTCCAGGCCGTCCACCCCTCCCCAGCCGAATACGTTCATCATGTGCTCGCGAATCGTTCCCCAGTGCTTTTCGAGTTGCTGCTGGGTGTCGATCTGTTGCGCTGCGAGGCGCGGGACCACCTCGACAGGTTCGTCTTTCAACCCGATGTCGAAGGCATCGCCGAGGCTGTGGGCAGGGTCGGTGGAGGTCACCAAGGTCCGATATCCGCGATCTGCCGATGCGAGCGCGGTTGCCGCTGCGACGGTCGTCTTCCCGACACCGCCCTTGCCAGTGACGAGAACTATCCGCATCAATCGCTGGCTTCGACGCGGGCTCGAAGGCCCCGGAGCGCCGTCGTGACGATCTGCTTCTCGACCTGTTTGCGAAGGAACCCGGGGATCGAGAAGGCGGGCTCCGCGCGGAGGGCGTAGGTCACGCGCGTGCGATCTCCCTCGACCGGCTCGAACCGGTACGAACCCTCGAGCTCCCTGATGTCATCGCCGGGATCGGCCGACCAGGTCATCTCGGTCGGAAAGTCGTACTGATAGGTGAGCGAGTACTCGATCTCCTTGACCATGCCGTCGATCACGAACGTCGCCCGATGGACTCTCCCATCCGGTGTCTCTTCGAGGATTTCGGTGGAGCGGACGCCCGTCGCCCATTCCGGGTAGACGGCAATGTCGGAGGCGATATCGAAGCACGCTTCGGGAGTGGCTCGCACATCGATGCTCTGGACCGTGCTCTCGGCCATGGGTGGTTCTTCCGTTCCTTAGTTCGCTTGCAAAGGCTAGCGCTCGCCGGGCGCTTCGAACACTCGACACGAGGGTGCGACCGGCGATCTACGCTCTCACACCCACTCCTGATCCGGGCACGCCGTGACCGACATCTCGAAGAACGTCCGAAACCGAATTCTCCGCCAGGCACTGTCGATCGCCTTCGCCGTGACACCGTTTGGGCTGGCGTTCGGCATCGCTGCTCGTGAGGCCGGCCTGAACATCTTCGAGGCGATGGGCTTCTCGACCCTCGTGTTCACGGGCAGTGCCCAATTCGCTGCGGTCAGCGTGCTGGCAGACGGCGGTTCGGCTCTCACCGCAGTGCTGGCCGGTGCGCTCCTCAATCTCAGATCACTGGCATTCGGCGTTGCGTTGGCGCCATTCCTTCAGGGCCGACTGCGGTTCCGGGCAACGGCGGCTCAACTGATGATCGACGAAGCTGCGGCCGTCGGGATGGCCCAGCCCGAGCCGAGTCAACGACGGTACGGCTATCTGGCCGGAGGGCTCGCAGTCTTCGTCTTGTGGAACGTCTCTACGGCCGCCGGCGTGTTGTTCTTCGGGGCGATGGGAGATGTGGTGACCACGGCGGGCATCGACGCCACCATCCCTGCGGCATTCCTGGCGCTCCTGTGGCCCAGACTGGCAGACTCGCGCCAGCGGCGGATCGCCCTCGGTGGCGCGGTCATCGCGTTGCTAGGCGTCCCCGTCCTGCCGCCCGGACTGCCGATCGTGGCGGCCGGGCTCGCGGTGCTGCTTCCGAGGCGCACGCCATGACGAGAGAATGGGTGACGATCGTTCTGCTCGCGGCCGCCACATACGGCCTCAAGTCGTTTGGACCGCTCGTGTTGGGTGGGGACCGGTCGCTGCCTCCGCGCCTCACTCGGCTGGCCGACGATCTCCCCGCGCCGCTCCTGGCCGCACTCGTTGCGATCTCCGCTCTCGCCTCCGGCGACTCATGGTCGGTTGACGCCCGAGCCGTCGGGCTCGTCGTGGCTGCGATCGCCCTGTGGAGGAAGCTGCCGTTCGTCGTGGTGGTGATCGCAGCCGCAGCCGCCACTGCGCTGGTTCGAGCACTGTGACGCCGGCTCACCGACCTCCGTATCGACCTCGACGCACGTCTTCGAGGTCGAGTCTCACGGGCCGCCGGGTCGCTCTGAAGTAGCCGACGTTTCGACAGAGCGTCCGACCGACACGCCAGCGCGAAGCTTGTGGTTGATGGACATCACCGAAGAAGTGGAGTAGCGGCGCATATTCCAGCAGGTAGTCGAGGATCGGCCGTGAACCCCGCTCGAGCCTGCCCGTCACCACATCCCGATACAGCGGCTCGACTGCCGGCGGAAGATGTGAGCACAGCACGTCCACCGGCCCGATCGTCGAGAGCTTGGCCCGCATGTCCGACTCACTGACCTCTCCCTGCGCTCCGAGCGGTGTTTCGGTGCCACCTCCGACGAACCCGAAGGTGACGCCGTCGATCTCCACGACCTCGCCGTCGACGAAGGTGGCAGAATCCGGGAGATTGCTTCGCATCAGGTCGGGGCGGTCGACGTTTCCGAATGTGACCCAGGCCTCGATCCCCTCGAGGGCGGCACCGGCCTGTTGATATTGTTTGACAGCCGCCTCGTGGAACGCGCTACGCATGACATCTGGGTCCGTGGCGTGCTCCCTCCACAGCTTGCGCATGCCTGCGTAGTCGCCGCTTGCACGTGCGTTGGCAGCCGCCAACGCGAACTCGCGCCCGAGCACGTCGGCAGTGATGCCTTCGCCGGTCCGATAGTCCAGGAGGTTCAGGAGGTCGCCCAGCACCAGCAGGCGCTCGCCGAACTGCTCGAGGCCGGCCAGCGCGTCGAATGCCCCGTGCACATCCGAGACCAGCAGCATCAGTCCGACACGTCTGTCGAATGGCTCCCCCGATCGGGCACCGATTGCGGACCGGCCAAGCTCGGTCGGCCTGCGTACCACGCCAGAGCCGCAGCTCCGATCGCTGCGAGCGCCAACGCCACCGGCCAGCTCAGGTTGCGGGGCGAGAACTCGGCCGACAAGCCGGCCATCGAGAAGCCGATCATCCCGGCGACCACCCGGCGACCGACGATCCCGAACCGGACTTCGGGATCGAGGATGTCCCGCCGCGCATCGGTCGACAGCACATGGGCGAGGATCCACGCCAGGAGGGCGATCAGCCCTACCACGAGCACGACGGCGTAGATCTTGACCATCGCTCAGTTGGTCACGGCGCCGTTGTCCGCCGACCCGACGAGGCGCGCATATTTGGCGAGTACGCCTGTCTCGTACCTCGCGGGATGAGGTTTCCAGTCGGCGCGCCGTTCCGAGATGGTCTCGTCGTCGACCAGGAGGTCCAGCTTTCTCCCGGCGATGTCGACCCTGATGCGATCCCCGTGGTGCACCAATCCGATCGGACCACCCGTCTCCGATTCGGGGGCGACGTGTCCGATGCACAATCCGGTTGTGCCTCCCGAGAATCGGCCATCGGTGATGAGCAACACGTCTTTGCCGAGACCGGCTCCTTTGATCGCCGCGGTGATCTGGAGCATCTCTCGCATTCCCGGCCCGCCTGCGGGGCCCTCGGTCCGGATGACCACCACGTCGCCCTTCTCGATCCGATGCCCGAAGAGCGCCTCCAGCGCGGACTGTTCGCCTTCGAACACCTTTGCGGGGCCTTCGAAGACATCCAGCTGGATCCCTGCCACCTTGACCACCGCACCGTTGGGAGCGAGGGAGCCTCGCAACACTGCGATCCCGCCTTCACGGGCGAGCGGGTCATCGGTCGGGCGAATGACGTCCTGGTCGGCTGGGAAGGCCACGCCCTCGAGATTCTCCTCCATGGTCTTGCCGGTCACCGTCATGACGTCGCCGTGAAGTAGCCCGGCGTCGAGCAGCGCTGCCAGGACCACCGGGACCCCGCCGATCCGATCGAGATCGACCATGTGATACCGACCAAACGGCTTGAGATCCCCGAGATGGGGCGTACGGCGGCTGATCCGGTCGAAGTCCTCCAATTCGAGCTGGACCCCGGCCTCGTGGGCAATGGCAAGCAGATGGAGCACGGCGTTGGTCGATCCGCCGAGCGCCATCACCGTCGTGATGGCGTTTTCGAATGCCTGACGAGTCATGATCTGACGAGGTCGGATACGGTTCCGCAGCATGGCCATGACCGCCTCGCCGGACCTCACTGCGTAGTCCTTCAATCTGGGATCGACCGCCGGCACCGAGGCAGAACCCGGAAGCGACATCCCGATGGCTTCGCCGACCGACGCCATGGTGTTTGCGGTGAACATCCCCGCGCACGAGCCCGCTCCAGGGCATGCACTCTTCTCGATGGCAGTCAGTTCCTCGGTTGTCATCCGACCTTCCGAGTGGGCACCGATGCCCTCGAAGACGTCGACGATCGAGATGTCTCGACCGTTGTAGCGGCCCGGCAAGCTCGAGCCCCCGTACAGGAAGACCGATGGGAGGTTCGTCCTGGCTGCGGACATGAGCATTCCGGGGAGGGACTTGTCGCATCCCGCGATGGTGACCAACCCATCGAACCGCTCGCCGTGTGCGACCAGTTCGACGGAGTCTGCGATCACCTCTCGGGAGACCAGTGACGCGCGCATTCCCTCGTGGCCCATCGAGATCCCGTCGGAGACGGCGATGGTCGTGAATACGAGACCCACACCACCGGCCTCCCGGACTCCTTCCTTGGACGCCCGCGCCAGATCTGGTCCAGTGATGTTGCACGGCGTGACTTCATTACCGGCCGACACCAGGCCGATCTGGGGCTTGTCGAAGTCTTCATCGTCGAGGCCTACGGCCCGAAGCATCGCCCGAGCCCCCGCTTTGGCGGGGCCCTCGGTCACGTCCTGGGAGTGAATCTTGAGGTCCATGACCGCCAGGGTACGCCCTCTGACGACATGCGACCTGCGACATCTGACATACGACGGACGGCATAGGGCGCAGATCGCAAGGCGCAGATCGCAAGGCGCAGAGCGGAGGGCGCGCGACGGCTATCGTGCAATGTCCTCTCTCGCACGCTTTCAGAAGGCCCCCGCTGATGTCACCCATCCCCGCACTACCGAATGCCGAGTTCCCGGTGCCGCAGAGCCTCGGTCGCGTCGTCGAGCTCGCGCAGAACCTCTGGTGGTCCTGGCACCCCGAAGGCCGTGACCTCTGGGTCCAGCTCGACTCGTCCGCCTGGGAGCAGTACCACAACCCCGTCCAGGTGCTCGCCACCCTCGATCGCTCCCGCTGGCTCGAGCTCGAGCAGATCGAGGCAGTCCACGACACCTACAACGCCGCCGTGAGCGCCTTCGATCGCTACATGTCGGGTCGCAAGACCTGGATCTCTCGTCAGGCCGCGGAATTGGACGGCCCGGTGGCGTACTTCTGCACCGAGTTCGGTGTCCACCCCTCCCTCCCCCTCTACTCGGGCGGCCTGGGCATCTTGGCCGGCGACCACGCCAAGTCGGCATCCGACCTCGGGATCCCGTTCGTCGGGGTTGGCCTGTTCTACCGTCGCGGATACTTCCGCCAGGAGGTCGATCCGGGCGGCGATCAGCAACACATATACCCTCGTCTGGACGTCCGCGATCTCCCGATCCGACCCGTGGCCGGTCCGGGGGGTGGACAGCTCAAGGTCACCGTCGAGCTCCCGGGTAGGGAGGTCTCGGTCGGCGTTTGGAAGCTCGATGTCGGCCGAACCGAGCTGCTCCTGCTCGACACCGACATCCCGGAGAATGCGCTGTCCGACCGGCCGATCACCCATCAGCTCTACGTGTCGGGCCGCGAGATGCGCTTCTGTCAGGAGCTCATCCTCGGGGTGGGAGGCGTTCGGGCCTTGGACGCGCTCGGCCTCGAACCCAGTGTCTTCCATGTCAACGAGGGCCACGCCGCCATGTCCACGCTGGAGCGGACCGCACTGGAGGTGGAGCGGGGGCTCGAGCTCGCCGAAGCTCGAGAGAAGGTCCGGTCCCAAACGCTCTTCACCCTTCACACCCCGGTGCCGGCAGGCAACGAGACGTTCCATCGTTCGATAGCCGAGAAGTACCTCGGGCCGTGGGCGGAACGGCTGGGCGTCTCGATGCCCGAGTTGTTGAACATGGCGGCGGCCGAGGAAGGCAACAACGAGATGTTCGATCTCGGCGCCCTCGCCATCCGGTCCTCTCAGATCACCAATGGAGTCTCGAAGAAACACGGCGAGGTCTCCACCGAGAGCTGGGAACACCTCATCGGTGGCCCCGCGGCGCATGTCACCAACGGGGTCCACACGCCGACCTGGCTCGGACGCGACGGTGGGAGGCTCTTGAGTGGGGAGCTCGGACGCTCCTGGCCCACCAAGCTCTTGGAGCGACCCGAGCTCCTCGACCAGGCGAGGGAGCTCGGAGACGAGTTGATCTGGAACGCACACCAGGGGAGGAAAGAGATCTTCGCCCGCTTCGCCAGAGGACGGTTGCGGTCCCAGCTCGCTCGACACGGTGGGTCGCCCGATGAACTCCGTGCAGTCGACTCGATGCTCCCCACCGATCGTCTGACCCTCGGCTTCGCTCGTCGCTTCGCCACATACAAACGAGCCACGCTGATGTTCCGGGACCGGGGCAGGCTGCACCACATTCTCACGAATCCCGAACGTCCCATTCAGGTCATCTTCTCCGGGAAGGCCCACCCGGCCGACAAGCTCGGCCAGGCCTTCATCCGGGAGCTCTCCGAGCTGTCCCGCTCCGACGACTTCCGGGGCCACGTGTACGTGCTCGAGGACTACGACGCCCGTGTGGCGCGCTTCATGGTTCAGGGCGTTGACGTGTGGGTGAACAACCCGCGCCCTCCGATGGAAGCCTCGGGAACCTCCGGCATGAAGGCGGCCATCAACGGCGTGCCGAACCTGTCCGTTCTCGACGGGTGGTGGCTCGAGGGGTACAACGGCAAGAACGGGTGGGCGTTCGGGAGCGACCACGCCAACCCAGACTATGAGGGCGCCGACAGTCACGACGCCAACGAGTTCTACCGGGTGCTCGCCGACGAGGTTGCGCCGCTCTACTACGCGATCGACGCCGACACCGGCCTGTCCGCAGGTTGGATCGAGGTCATGAGGGAGGCGATCTCCACCTCGATTCGAGCGTTCTCGACACATCGGATGGTGGCCGACTACTGCGAACTCGCCTACTTCCCGATGGGGGCATCCAACTTCGTCAGTGCCGACTGAAGCGAGCCGGCGCCGTCTGCGTCCAGCATCGAGACTTCCAGGCTCTCGAGCACATCTCGAGCGGCCGAGCCTCCGATGCGACCCAATGCCCAGATGGCATGATCGACGAGCAGTGGGTCGCTGCCATGCGCATAGTGCGCCAGCGTGTTGATCGCTGATTCGTCTCCACTGTTGCCGAGAGCGACCAGCAGGTTTCGCCGGAGGAAACGCATCTTTCGACCCGGGATGTAGAAGCGATCGAAGCGGGCATCGAGCTGAGCGTCGGTGAGCGACAGGAGCGCCTCGATGTCCTCTCGCCCGCGCCTGTCGATGGACCGTTCGAGCAACCGATGGCCGGGAGGGCACGCATCCAAGCAGTCGTCGCAGCCGTAGATTCGATCGGCGATCGAATCCCGGAGCTCGAGCGGCAATGACCCTCGCTGTTGCAGGAGCGCTGCGATGCATCGTCTCGCGTCGAGGACCCCCGGTGCAATCAATGCTCCGGTCGGACAAGCCGGGAGACACGCCGAGCACGTGCCGCATGAGCGGTTGTCCGGCTCGGTCGGATCGAGCGCTGCGGACGTGACGATCGAACCCAACAGGATCCAGGGCCCCAGACGGTTGGTCAGCACCATGGTGTTCTTGCCCCACCATCCGATTCCCGCGCGGATGGCGGCCGCACGATCGACCAGCCGGTTGTCGTCGACCATCACCTCGGCGCTGTGGCCGAGATCACGAAGTCGTTGGGCAAGGGTGCTCAGCGCCGAGCGGAGCGGTTCGTAGTGATCCTGTGTCGAGAATCGGGCAATTCGACCGGAGCCTGGTGAGCCGGGACCCGGATCGCCCGCCTCGGGAACGTAGGCGCTGGCTCCCACGATCAGCCGCTCTGCCCATGGGAAGGAGCGGCGCACGTCGGTGGAGCGGTCGGGGTCCGTGAAGGTGAATCCCAGCCGGTCCGACCGACCGGACGCCTTCCGTTCCTCCAGATCGAGCCGTACGTCTTCGAACGGCTCCACGCCGCACACCCCGACACGATCGATCCCGAGTTGCCGGGCCGACTCGAGCAGTGACGGAGTGTCCACCGGAATGAGACTACGGCACCTCCTAGCAGGTGCCGTAGTCAGTTCGGCTCATGAGGTCGTTTCGGACCCAAACGTACGAAGCCCCGAGCCGAAAGCTCGATCTGTCGGAGTCGATGGAGCCGGCGAACCAGCTCCCACCGTGGATCGCCCCAAGCGTCCAGGGAGCTGGAGAACCAGCTCCCACCGTGGATCGCCCCAAGCGTCCAGGGAGCTGGAGAACCAGCTCCCACCGTGGATCGCCCTAAGCGTCCAGGGAGCTGGCGATGCCGGAGTACATGCCGGAGACCTCTTCACCCGCGAGTGTCAAGGCCAGTATCGCCACGACCGCGATCAAGACGACCAACAGCCCCCACTCGACGAGTGCTGCTCCGCGTTCGGAGTCTTCTGTGAACCCCCACTTGCCCATTGCCCACCTCGATGCCCATTTGCCCATTTCGTACCTCCCGACCATCAAGCTATCCGTGGGGCCCGAACGGTCTACGGGTCGATCGAACCATCCTGGCAACG
>JAHEIN010000178.1 GCA_024639335.1 bacterium
TGTGAATCGATTGACGCTTCCGGCCGGTGCGGAAGCCGACCCGCGAGGATGGCCAGATCAGCGAGCCGGCGACGTCGGTGTGGGGGATCTTGCACACCTCCACGAGGAAAGCTGCCACCGAGATTCGGGGTCGATGGCCGTTGCGCCTCGCGTAGGCGATGGCGTGCTTGAGAGCCCGGGCCTCGGGCACAGGAAGCCAGGCGTATCGCGGCCAGTGGGCACCGGCGATCTTGAGCCCATGGTGTGCGGCTTCGAGAGCAACTGCGTCGTTTCCGAGCATCGCGCACACGGCGTCCGCCAGCCATCCCCCGCGCCGTTCGACGAAGATGCCGAACGTCCGATTGCTCGCCAGTCGGCTTCCGAGAAACAGCGTGGACCCCCACAGGAACACGCCGATCGACACGGACGCTACGAACGTGACACCGATGGCTCAATGACCCCCGCGCTTCACCCCGCCGTACTTCATGCGGGTGTCGCTCATGGCCGCAGCGCGCTGATCGGGGTGGCGCACGTCAGCCGCTACGACGACACCGATGAAGAGCGTGTGGGTTCCCAGATCATGGCTCTGCACGACGCTGCATTCCATCCACGCAATCGCTTCATCGAAGATGGGCGCGCCGGTCACCCCGTCACTCACCGGACGCCCATTGAGAGCACCGTCTTCGTACGTCGCGGGTTTCGAGAACTTGACGAAGGGCCGGGTGTCCTCGCTCGACCAGAGGTTGACCGTGAAGGAGCCGCCATCGGTGATCAACCGGTGTGTGACGGCCTTGTTGTCGACTCCGATCCCGATGAGCACAGGCTCCATCGACAATTGGGTGATCCAACTGGTCGTCATGCCGTTTCGCTCATTCCCAGACCGGGATCCCACCAGGGCGAGGGCATTCGGGATCATCCACGTGACCTTGTTGACGACTTCGTCTTGCAGTTCCGTTGACATCGGCTCTCCGGGTCGACTGGCGCCCACGCTACCGAGTACCGGGGCGGACCTGTCCCGAGGAATCCGCTTCACGTCCGTTCCGACGCTGGGGCGTAACCCGATACGAAGGCCTAGTCTGCTCGCCGTGAACATCCTGATAGCCACGACGGGCGTGCTGGGTCCGGTGCCGGTGTCAGATCTCTGCGAGAGACTCCTCGACGAGAGCGGATCGGTGACGGTCATGACGGTCATCGAGATCCCGCACACGTTTCTCGAGACCATGGACGAGAACGAACGCCGATCCTTCCTCGATTCAGGCGACTGGGAGACCGAAACCGCCGAGATGAAGGCCCTCACCTATCTGGAGGAACGCGGCTTGCGAGCGGTCGAGCCGATCGTCGCGGCGATGCGAGCGATCGGGGTCGAGCCGAGCATCACCTTCGTCGAAGGCGCCGATCCCGTCGATGCGATCATCCGCACGGCGCTGGACATCTCCGCTGACATGATCATCATGGGGGCTACGCGTCGGCTGTTCACCGAGCAGGCCTGGACTTCGGTATCGGCCCGGGTGATGGATCGCGTGCATTGCCCGCTCGTACTGGTGCCAGGGCCCCGAGGGGACGACAACGGCGAGAACCAGGAACTCAAGGACTGAACCGGCTGGCCCGGGATCAGCTTCCGATGATCACCGACATCGACGACCCGCAATAGCCTTCGACGGAATCGCGGGCAGCGACGACGACCGAGGTGCCCGCTTCGATCTCCACGCCGCCCAACGACCTCGTGAACGGCTGCTCGTCGACGTGGGGGTGGGCCAACTCTCGCACTCCGAGGATCTCGCCGCCCTCCGATTCGATGCGCCATTCGTCTGCGTACTTCTCCCAGCCGGTGTCCGGAGACGAGACCGTGACGGCGAACGTGTAGGGCCCGTCGCCCCTGACTTCGACGTCGACGACATCGGCGCATCCCCCGTCGCCCGCACTCGCGATCGTGGTGGTCACCTGCGTAGCAGCATTCGTGGAGGCGCCCGCTGCGGTTTCTTCGGCCGAACTCCCAGCCGGCACCGATCCCGGAGTCACTGTGACCGGCGAGGCCTCGCCACCGCCACACCCGACGGCGACCAACGCAAGAACGACAACTCCGAGAACACGCTGCATCGTCCAATCCTGCCACACGGGATGCGATCTGCGGTGCGCAATGCACCTGCGCGACCATGGGCCGGCTGAAACCGACAACCGATTCTGTCCCACCCCTTCGATACGTTGCTGCCATGGACAACGTGATCGACTTCCCCGGTGCACGCCGCCACCTCCACTTCCGATGGCGGAACATCGAACTCACCGTGTGCCGGCAAGACGGGACGACGGCCTGGACCGAAGACGGAAACGAAATCGATGGCGCTCAGGCCATGGCGATACTGTTCGGCGACTTCGATCTCGCCGGTTGTCTCGACGGCGTGGGATCACCCGGCCTTGCGGTGCTGGTCTACGAGCCGGGACGCCACGGACGCAACCGCATGTTGGCCTTCCCGGCACACGAATGGCTTGAAGCCATGCCGGGCCTCTGGTTCACCCATGACGGCCACCGGTTGCTGCTGTCGCCAACCGACCCACAGATGGCAACGAACCTCACGCAATGAATGAAGTCAGCCGACGACCAGCGAGGGATCGGTGTTCGCGCCACACACCACGACCACCGTTGTGCCAGTCTCCGAAGGTGTGTGCGACCCGTCCAAAACTGCGGCGAAGGCGGTTGCGCCCCCCGGCTCAACAACCAGTTTCAGGTTCGCCCACAGCCATCTCTGAGCTGCCACGATCGCCGAATCCGACACCAGCAATGGTGTCGGGGGATGCTCCACCAGCACCGACCACGGCACGTCACCGATCGATCGCGCTCCCAGGCTGTCTGAGGCGATGCTGTCGATCTCGACGTCGATCGGTCTCCCCGCCGACAACGCCTGATGCAAGGCGGGCGAGCCCGACGGCTCAACAGCAAGCACCGGCAGACGGTCGGAGAACCATGCCACCGCACCGGAGACGAGCCCTCCCCCTCCCACTGCGATGAGAATCTCGGCTGCGTCTAGAACCTGATCGGAGATCTCGGCCGCCATCGTTCCCTGCCCGGCGACGGTGAGCGGATGGTTGTAGGCGTGGATCTGGAGCGCCCCGGTCTCGGCGGCTCGCTGCTGGGAGGCGACGAGGGCATCGTGGTACAGGGCACCTCCGACCACCACGGTTGCTCCCAGCGCCTGGATCGCTTCGACCTTGACCCGGGGTGAGACCTCCGGGACGAACACCTCGGCATTGATCCCCAACTCGCCGGCTACGTAGGCGGTGGCGAGCCCGTGATTCCCTCCCGATGCAGCGATGATCCCTGCGGGAGGAATCGACTCGGCACCGAGGATCCGATTGAACGCGCCACGGGGCTTGAAGGAGCCGGTGTGCTGGAGCAGCTCCAGCTTCAGAACGATCCGGTGTCCCCCGACGACCACCTCTATCACGGGAGTCCGCCGGACCCTGCCCTCGATACGGTCGGCCGCTCGATGGACGTCGTCGGGCCCGACCGTCACGACGGCTGCCGCTCCCGAAACTGGGTCTCGTGCAGCGTGGCGTAGAGTCCGCCGTGGTCGAGGAGCTTCTCGTGCGTACCGCTCTCGACGAGCCTGCCCTCGTCGATGACGAGGATCTTGTCCGCCGCCTTGACCGTCGAGAGCCGGTGGGCGATCACGACCGATGTCCGTCCTTCCATCAGGCGCTCGAGCGCGTCCTGGATGAGGGCTTCGGAGCGTGTGTCGAGGTGAGATGTCGCTTCGTCGAGCACAAGGATCGAAGGGTCCTTGAGAATCACCCGGGCGATGGCGATCCGTTGCTTCTCGCCTCCGGACAGCCGATAGCCGCGTTCGCCGACCACGGTGTCGTAGCCGTCGGCCAGCGATTCGATGAAGTCCGAGATGTTCGCCGCCTCGCAGGCCGAGCGCATCTCTTCGTCGGTGGCGTCGGGTCGGGCATATTTCAGGTTGGCAGCGATCGTGTCGTGGAACAGATAGGTCTCTTGGGTCACCACCCCGATCGAATCTGCGAGGCTCCCCAAGGTGAGGTCTCGCACGTCGTACCCGTCGATCCGGACAGCGCCGCCGTTGACGTCGTACAACCTGGGAAGCAGATAGCTGATGGTGGTCTTCCCTGCGCCGCTCGGTCCGACCAGGGCTACGAGCTGACCGGGCTCGGCTCTGAACGAGACGTCCTCGAGTGCCCACTGACGCGTCGACGTCATCGCCGCAACGGGCTGGCCGTCGTCACCGTTCGAGCGGCCGAACGGATTGAAGCGCTTGATGCCCTCCAATCCCTGCGGGGTGTCACTGACGTAGGAGAAGTAGACGCCGTCGAACTCGATGCGTCCTTCGACATCGTCCAGCTCGCGTGCCCCTGGCCTCTCGGGGAGGTCGATTCCGAGGTCCATGATCTCGAAGACGCGCTCGAAGCTCACGAGCGACGTGGCGAACTCGACCCTCGAGTTCGAGATCGCCGACAGCGGCCCGTACAACTGGGTGAGCAGCCCGGCGAACATGACGAGAACGCCGATGGTCACATCGTCGGTGGTGATGACGAGATATCCACCGACCCAGAACACGGCAGCCGTACCTGCGGCGCTCACGAGGCCGAGACCGGCGAAGAACCAGCGACCGACCATTGCCCGTCTGACGCCCAGGTCGCGCACTGCCCGAGCCTCGACCCCGAACTTCTCCGACTCCTCATTCGAGCGGTTGAACAGCTTGACGAGGAGAGCGCCACTGACGTTGAAGGTCTCTTGCAGGATCGCCGACATCGAGGCGTTGTGGTTCATCTGTTGTTCGGTGATCCGCCGCAACACCTTGCCAACCCGCCTGGCGGGGAGAACGAACAGTGGCAGCGCCGCCACTGCGAGCACGGTGAGCAGGATGCTGGACTGCAGCATCACCGCGAGAATCACGACGACCGAGACCACGTTCGAGACGATCGAGACGAAGGTGCCAGTGATCGCTTGCTGGGCACCGACGACGTCGTTGTTGAGGCGGGAGATCAGCTCGCCGGTCTTGGTCGAGGTGAAGAAGGAGAGCGACATGCCCTGGAGATGCTCGTAGAGCTCACGGCGAAGGTCGTAGATGATGCCCTCGCCGGCTCGGGACGACCACCAGCGTTGGGCGATGCCGACGAGCGAGTTGATCAGCGGGACGGCGATCATGGCGGCGCCGAGCAAGGTCAGCTGGCCGATGTCGCCATTGGGGATCGCCTCATCGACGAGCAGCCGGGTGATGATGGGTGGGACGACGCTGAGACCGGAGATGATGAGGACGGTGGCCAGGACACCCAGCAGCGCCAGGCGGTACGGGTGGCCATATGACCACA
>JAHEIN010000179.1 GCA_024639335.1 bacterium
AGCGGATGGCCGTGTCTCCGCTCGGGGCTTCGGCTTCTGGCGGATCCAGCCTGCCCATCGACCCCTACATCACCGCCCAGCGACTCGGTTTGCCGGTGGTCTTCCCCAACAGCATCGACGCCGTGGGCTCGCGCGACCTCGTGGCCGAGTACGTGTTCTGCTGCACGCAAGCCATGGTCGATCTCTCGCGGCTGTCCGAGGAGCTCGTGCTGTGGGCGACGTCGGAGTTCGGATGGGTGACCTTCGAAGATGCGCTCACAACCGGGAGCTCCGCCCTTCCGCAGAAGAAGAACCCCGACATCGCCGAGCTCGCCCGCGGGAAGACGGCGGGCGCCATCGGATCGTTGACCGCCATCATGGCCCTTCAGAAGGCGTTGCCGCTCGCCTACAACCGCGATCTGCAGGAAGACAAAGAGCACGTTTTCGCCGTCGACGATGCGCTCGGCGGGACCCTCGAGGCCGTCACGGCGTTGCTGACTTCGGCCTCGTTTCACCCGCCGCCGCCGAGCTCGTGGACGATGGCGCTGGACTTCGCCGAGGTGCTGGTCGGACGAGGAGTGCCGTTCCGTCGGGCACACGAGGCCGTCGGGCGTCTCGTCTCCCGGCTGCTCGCCGATGGCCGGACTCTCGACGACGTGAGTCCCGACGATCTCCTTGCGGCCGACGAGCTGTTCGAGTCAGGCGACGTCGCGCTGGCCGATGCAGCCGAGTCGATCCGTCGCCGGATATCGAGCGGGGGAGGCTCGTTCGAGTCGGTCGCCCAGCAGATCGAGGCGCTTCAGCGTCTGCTCAGTTGAGGAGTGCCGTCCCGGTGGTACTCCGCCGGCCGGCCGAGGGTCAGCACGAACCAGGACTGCCCGTTCCTGCGCTCGTAGACGAGGGTTCCGTCCATCAGCTGCGCAAGCGATCGGGCGACGGAGAGACCGAGCCCGAGCGAGCCCGCAGTGGTGGCCTTCTCTCCCCGGTGGATGAACGGCGTGAAGCGGCTCTCCGGAGAGCCGTCAGCGAGCCCGATGCCGTCGTCGACGACCATGAGGCGATAGGAATCCCCATGCATCCGGCCGACGAGCGCGACGTTCCCGCCTCCATGGCTGGCGGCATTGTGCAGCAGGTTTCTCAGGATGTGTTGGAGGCGGAGGTTGTCGGCCAGGACCGACCCTGGCTCCACGTCGATGTTGGTATTGAGGCCCGACTTGGCGAACGGCTCGACCGCGGTCGCTGCCGCCCTCGACACGTCCACCTCGACGATCGCCCGCTCGAGAATGCCCGAGTCGTTCCTCGCCGCGACGAACAGGTCGTCGATCAGTCGTCTGATCTCGAACGTCTGTCCGAAGATGGTCGTCGCCGCCTCCTTCAGGAACTCCTCGTCCGCCAGCCCGGCCTCGAGGAGATCCGACATCGCCTCGGCGAATCCGTACACGCCCGCGAGCGGCGTGCGGATCTGATGTGACAGCGACGCGATGAGACCGTCGCGCTCACGGTTCTGTCCGCGCTCGGCTTCGAGTTCCATCTCGAGGACCTCGCGTTGCGCCCGCTTGCGCACCGACCGCCGGACAACGAGGACGGCTATGGCCGGCACGATGAGAGCGACAGCCAGGCTCGTCGCCCTGGCGGCGTCGCCCGCTGCCGAGCCCTGCACCGCGATGACCTGGGCTGCCTCGTCGGCTGTGGACCGGAGAGATGCCTCTACGTCGCTCAAGAGCGGAAGGAGCTGCGTCCGAGCCAGCTGGTTCCCCTCACCGATGCGCCCCCAGTCCACCAGCGTGAGCACGCGTTCGGCTGTCACCACCACCTCGGTCAGCTCCGCCGGCTCTACGGCGCTCGGCACCTCCGCAACGGCTCGCTCGAGTTGCGTGAGAGATGAGCGCGATCGCGCCACCGCTGCTTCCGCGCTCTCCTCGACGTACAGGCCCGTCGATTCGGCGGATGCGAGCACCACACCGATGCCGAGATTGGCCCGGAATTCGATGATCCCCACCACGGCCTGCTCGGCGAGCCGGACTTCGGTGGCCCGCTCGGCCATCCGGTCGACCTGATCCGACTGGGCGAACACGATCCCGAAGACGCTCACAACTGCGGCGACGATCACGGTGATCGCCGTCAGTGAACGATCGCCGTTCCTGGAGGACGTCAGTTTCACCCTCTCTTAGTCGGTGCAATGCCGTCAGACTTGAGTTTGCAGTCACACGAATCCCCTGGTGCGAGCTCAAGTTCCGGGACCGATTTGCCGATCGATCACACATGGGGCGAAGAACAACTCCAATCCGCGCGGGACTGGTCGCATCGGCGATCGGGTTGGCCGCGCTACTGGTGCCACTACCGGCCTCCGCTGCGTCCCTGATGCCTCACGGCTCGGGACATGAAGTACATGCTCAGAACGATCGATCGGCGGAGCGAGAGCCCAAGCTGAATCCTGGTGGCGGGAAGAGCAACGCCACCGACGCCGGTACCACGACGACGACGTCGGCCACCACGACGACGACGTCCGTCCCCAATGGCAATGGCAATGGGAACGGCAACGGCAATGAAAATGGCAACGGGAACGGGAAGTCCACAACCACAACCACCACGGACGTTGTCACGACCACGACGACGACCATCACCTCCACAACGACCCAACCGAATCGGAATGGGAAGTTGAAAGGGAGCGGGAACGGGAATGGGAAAGGCGCGACGACCTCCACGACGTCGACCACCTCCACGACCTCTGCGCCGAACGGCAATGGGAACGGGAAGGCGAACGGCGGTTCATCTCCAGCCGTGTCGCCACCGACTCCTGGGCCTTCCCGTGTGATCGGCGGCGGATCGACCGGGAGTGATCCGGTGATCGAGCCTGACGTGTCGGACCCGACAGGCTCGGAGCCACGCCCCACGACGACGACCACTCAGGGAAGTGGGACATCGACGGCTCCCCGACCCGATGGTGACGCCGATCGAGCAGTACCCGATGTGGCCGTGACGGTTTCCGACACCGAGACGACCGTCCGCAACCTCAGCTTCCACTCTGGCGATGTCGTCTCGGACGAGATCAGAGTCGAGCCACGCGGCACAACTCCGGCCGAGTCCGAAGTGACGTCGTTTGTTCTCAGCTGGCTCATGGATCGTGAGGCGCAGGGGACACCGATGACCGTGCTGAGCCCCCTGCTCGTCCTCGTGACGATCTGGGATGCTGCGTCATCGGCCGGATCGGGCATCGCAGCTCCGGCGTCGGGTCTCGGCACGTTTGTCCTTCTGGTTCTGGTCGACCGCAGCCGGCTCGCGAAGGAGCACGCGCTCAGATCGAGAGGCGACCGGGATTGATGCGCTCGAGCCGGGGTGGCTCGCTCAAACCGGGTGGGCAGCTGGGAGCGACACGTCGAAGTCGGTGCGCCCCGCCTCGTGCCGGTAGCTCAGATCGCCGTCCAGAGCCATGGCCAGCCGACGCGCCACGGACAGCGACATGAACCTGGAGTCGGGTCCGATCGGTCCTGCAACGAGCTCCTCGAACGTGCAGAAAACGCGCTCGATGAGCTCGTCAGGCAGAGGAGGCGAGTCGGCGGAGACGGCAAGGTGAAGAGTCGAGCCGCGTCGATGGATGGTCACAGCGACGTTCTCGCCGCCGCTGCCGATCACATCGGTCACGAGGTTGCGGACGATCTGTCTGACTCGTGCCGGGTCCCCGATACACACTCGCGGTTCGACGTTGCGGCCGGGTGTCGCCACGCTGCTCATCGCCGCCCCGCCAACCTCGAGCACTTGGGCGACCTGAGCCGAGAGATTCACCGGGACCTGGGCGACGGACAAGTCGCCGAGCTCGCAATGCGAGATGACGAGCAGGTCCTCGACGATGCTCGCTACACGGGCAGCTCCACCGGCGATCGCCGCGGCGAGCCCGCGACGTTCGGCCGGGTCGTCGATCGTTCCCTCCAGCAGATGGGCGAAGTCGATCACTTCCGCCAGCGGCGATCGAAGGTCGTCGGTTACGGATGCGAGGAGACGGTTCTTCGACGTCACGAGGTCGTGCATCCTGCGCTCTGAGGCTTTGTGTTCCGTGATGTCGGTCATCGATACGACGACCCGGCTGTAGTCGGGGATGCCGAATGGAACGGGAACGGTCGCCAGGGCCAGGGCATCGAAAGGAGTCCCGTCCGGCCTGGATCCGGTGAACTCGGCCTCGGCGCTGGTTTCTCCGGACCCGACCATAGCGATCAGATCCTCCCATGCGTCGGCTGCGATGCCGAGCGTCGTGACGTCGATCGACCCCAGGGGCTGACGGTGATCGAACCCGAGCATGATCGCCGCTGCCTGGTTCGTGGCGCCTAGACGGACCTCGGAATGGTCAGCGTCCGTGCCTTGGTCTCGCATCGCCGCGATCGACGACATGTCGAGCTGGAGGATCGGGACAGGAGACTGGTCGACGAGGCTCGTCTGACGCGATCTCCGCTGCGCCACCTGGCTGCGCAGAATCGATTCGAAGGTTTCGGGGTCGGAGGCGGCGATCGCCGAGCAGGCCTCCTCGAGGCCGTCGAGCAGGCTGAGCCACGCGCGGTCATCGGGAGGAGCGCTTCGATCGAGCCCGAGCCGCTGGAGTTGGGCCTGCAGCAGCGTTGTCGGATTGCGCTCTTCGGATCCCATGGCATCCCAGTCGGCGGGACTGGGCCGAGGTCAAGGACCGATGTCAGATGCTGAACAGGATCAGGGGATAGGTGATCAACAGGATTGCACCCTCGCGCCTGCCGAGCGCTTTGGTCGTGAACGCCAGCACGCCGGTCAGCACCGTTACGCCGAGCATCACCAACAATGGTCTCTGGAACGATGCGTTGGTCGCAGCACCGCCCACGATTCCGGCAACGCCCCCCACGCCGAGGGCATTGAAGATGTTCGATCCCAGGACGTTGCCGAGCACGAGATCGTTCTCGTTGCGACGGGCGGCTGCAATGGCGGTGGCCAACTCCGGAAGCGAAGTGCCGATAGCGACCAGCGTCAACGAGATGACTGCGTCCGAGATGCCGATCGTCTCTGCCACCGATCGCGCCCCCCGCACAAGGAGGTCTGCACCGAGCAATGTGAGACTGAGTGAAACGATCGCGAGGGAGGCTTCGCGGCCGGTGTTGATATCGATCGGGTCGGTGAGTTCCTCGTCGAGATCGAGGTCGGCGACCGCACCGGTGCGGGACCACTGGACGATGATCATGAGCGCGCCGACGAGGCAGATGGCCAGAATCACACCTTCGGCGCGGGTCAGGGTGTTGTTGAAGGCGAGGCCTGCGAGCAACACCGAGCCCAACAGCATGAGACCGCCTTCACGAGTGATCGTTTTGGGCT
>JAHEIN010000044.1 GCA_024639335.1 bacterium
CCGTGGATTTACAATCCGTCAAAAGGAGTTCGAATGAGCAGCATCGTGCGTGCCGCGCTGGTCCAGGCCGAATGGACCGGCGACACCGAATCGATGATCGACAAGCAGGTCGGCTACGCCCGTGATGCCGCCAACGACGGTGCGCAGATCCTCTGCTTCCAGGAGATCTTCTCCACGCCGTATTTCTGTGCAGTCCAAGAACGTGAGCACTTCTCCTACGCAGAGCCCATGCCCGGGCCAACCACCGATCGGATGGCCGCAATCGCCCAGGAGACTGGCATGGTCCTGATCGTGCCGATGTTCGAGATGGTCGACGAGGGCACCTACTACAACACCGCCGCCGTCATCGACGCCGACGGCGAGATGCTCGGCAAGTACCGAAAGAACCACATTCCCCAGGTCAAGGGTTTCTGGGAGAAGTTCTACTTCCGTCCCGGCAACCTCGGTTACCCGGTGTTCGACACCGCGGTGGGGAGGATCGGCGTGTATATCTGCTACGACCGGCACTTTCCCGAAGGGTGGCGTGAACTCGGTTTGAAAGGAGCAAAGATGGTCTTCAACCCGTCGGCGACGACGAAAGGACACTCCGATTACCTGTGGCGGCTCGAGCAACCGGCCGCCGCCGTCGCGAATGAATACTTCATCGGCGCAATCAACCGGGTCGGCATCGACCCCAACGAGGGCACGCAGTACTACGGCTCTTCGTATTTCGTCGATCCGAGAGCGAACTTCGTCGGCGACCTCGGATCTGACACCGAGGACGACGTGGTCGTCCGTGACCTCGACATGTCGATGGTGGAGGAGACCCGCAACTACTGGCAGTTCTTCCGGGACCGTCGGCCGGAGACGTACACCAGGATCTCCGAACTGTGAGGGCGTCGGTCGAATTCCTCGTCGAACCCTTCACCGAAGGTGAGTTGGGGCAACACGTCAAGGCGGCGCTCGAAGCCTTCGGCGATCTCGGTTTCGCCGTCGAGGTCGGGCCGTTCGGGAACACCGTCACCGGTGACGCCACACGGGTCATCTCTGCGATCGAGTCTGCGGTTCGGCGGGCCGTCGACTCCGGAGCCACCAGGGTGACGGTCGACTTCAAGGTGGAGCGGTGAAGGAGCTTCGAGCCTCGGTGGAGCCCCTGGTGCAGGCGATCGGGGCGAGCATCGTCGAGATCGACGAGGCCGTCGAGAGCGACGTCGTGCTGGAATGGAACGGCGAGCCTGCGTTGGCGGTGAGAATCGGCCTCAATCTCGAGGGCATGGTTTCCGCGGTAGAGAGCGAGCTCGGTGGCAAGCTGGGTGAGCTCGACCGGGCCGGCAAGCAGGCTGCCATTCGAGTCCTCGACGAACGGGGCGCCTTCACGATCCGACGTGCCATCGAAGACGTGGCCGACGCCATGGGCGTGAGCCGGATCACGATCTACAACTACCTCAACGTGATCCGGGATTGAGTGCGTTCTTGTGACGCAAATGCACGAAATATCGCCGGAACCGTCACAAGAACGGTGCTTCGCAATCTGTCAACTAGGAGATACACATGACGGCTGAACTGCTCGGTTTGTACGACGAGATCGTCGATCCCGAAGCCCTCGCCCGAACCGCCGAACGCTTCCGGGAACGCAACATCGTCCTCCCCACGTTCTCGCAACTGGCCGACCCGACGTCGATGCCGACCGCAGTCGACGAGTTGCTCGAATCAGTCGGACCCGATGACGCCGACGCCCGCAACCTCTGGCGGGTCCACTGGTACAACGGCGACGATCGACGCACTCGTGTCGACACGCCTGGATACATCGAGATCCCCAGCGAGCTGTCCGGTGTCGACGCCCGCATCGTGCTCGCTCTCGGTCACCGCTTTCCGATGATCACCGCGCACAAAGTGCTCGCCGCCTATTCCTGTCTGGCTCCAAAGCTCGTGGCAGGCGCATTCGACCCCACCCGGCACCGTGCGATCTGGCCGTCGACCGGCAACTACGCGCGGGGCGGCGTTGCCATATCCCGGATCATGGGCTGCCGGGGCGTGGCCGTGCTCCCCGAAGGCATGAGCAAGGAGCGGTTCGACTGGCTGGAGGCGTGGATCGCCGATCCATCTGACGTCATCCGCACCTACGGCACCGAGTCCAACGTCAAGGAGATCTACGACGCCTGCAAGGAATTGGCCAAAGACGAATCGAACGTGATCCTCAATCAGTTCTCCGAGTTCTCCAACCACCTGGGCCACTACCGCGTCACCGGGCCAGCTCTCGAACACGTCTTCACCGACACCGGTGGAGCCAATCTCGCCGCCTACGTGGCGGCCTCCGGGTCGGCAGGCACGCTCGGCGCCGGGGACTACCTCAAAGAGCGGCACGGCTGTCGGATCGTTCCAGTCGAGGCACTGGAGTGCCCGACGATGCTCTACAACGGCTACGGCGAGCACAACATCCAGGGCATCGGCGACAAGCACATCCCGCTGATTCACAATGTCACCAACTCCGATGACGCAATCGCCATCTCCGACCGGGCGACCGACACGCTGACCGTGCTGTTCAACACGCCCGCAGGCAAGGAGTACCTGTCCGGACTCGGGATGGAACCCGAGCTCGTGTCACGCCTGCGGCATCTCGGCTACTCGTCGATCGCCAACATGCTCGCTGCCATCAAACTCGCCAAGTACCACGGCTATGGCCCCGACGACGTGATCGTGACCGTCGCAACCGACGGGTTCGAGATGTACAGCTCCGAGCTCGAACCGATCATCGAACGTGACCACGGCGGCGACTTCGACCGGGCGGCCGCCGCAGCGGCACATGCCCGATTCCTCGAAGGGACCGACACCGAGCACGTGCTGGAGCTGAGTGAGGTCGACCGGCGACGCATCTTCAACCTGGGCTACTACACCTGGGTCGAACAACAAGACATTCCCTTCCCGACGTTCGAGGCGCGTCGCAGCCAATCGTGGTGGGACGGGCTGCGCGGCTACACCGATCGCTGGGATGAGATGATCGTCGAGTTCAACGAACGGACCGGCGCGGTCCTGTGACATCGATCGACACCGGCTCGCAGAATCCGTTCCTCCGTTACCGACGTTTTCTCGATTCGTTCGGTCGGGCCCACGCCAGTGGCTGGTCCGATGCCGAGTTCGTGTCACTGGTCGAGCGGCTCGACGCCGCGATCGCCGATGTGGACGGTCACGGCTTCGCGGTGACCCCGCTCGAACGCCACTCCGAACTGGCGGCGACGCTCGAGCTTCCGACGGACGGCATCTGGCTCAAGGACGACACCGGCAACGTGGGAGGCTCACACAAAGCCCGGCATCTGTTCGGCGTCATGCTGCATCAGGCGTTGGATGCCAGAGACGCAGAGTCTGAGCTCGCCATCGCGTCGTGTGGAAACGCCGCGCTCGCCGCTGCCGTTGTCGCTCGAGCCGAGGAGCGGCCGCTTCGAGTGTTCATACCCACGTGGGCAGAGAAGCCCGTCGTCGAGGAACTCGAACGCCTCGATGCACGGATCGAGGTGTGTGAGCGCCGGCCGGGCGAAGCAGGCGACCCCACCTATCTCCGTTTCCTCGAGGCCGTCGACTCCGGCGCCACGCCGTTCTCGGTGCAGAGCACGGTGACTCCCACCACCATCGATGGTGGGAGGACGCTCGGCTGGGAGATCGCAGAGCAACTCGGCAACCGCGGCGTCGAGGGACGGGTGCGGGTGATGGTCCAGATCGGGGGAGGGGCAATGGCCTCGGCCGTGGCGAAGGGGATCGCCGACGGCGTCTTCCACGATTGGGTGCGCATCGAACCGATCTTTCACCCGGTACAGACCGAGGCGTGCGCTCCGTTGTACCGCGCTTGGGATCTGCTCCTCCAGCGGGCAGGCATCGAGGAGGGGCCAGACGGTGAACGCGCCGCTGCCGTTCGGAGCGGCGAGGCAGCGGGTCTGATGGCCGTCGCCCGATCGGCGCCTGATCGGTTCATGTTCCCGTGGGAGCCTGTCGGAGAGTCGGCAGCTTCCGGAATCCTCGATGACATCGCCTACGACTGGCTGGGGGTGCTCGGGCCCGTCCTCGACAGTGGCGGATGGCCGGTTGTGGTCGACGAGCGTGCCATCGGGCGTGCACACGAGATCGTCAACCACATCGCCCGTATCGCTGCCAGCGCCACCGGGACGGCGGGTGTTGCTGGGCTCGCTG
Organism: bacterium; assembly: GCA_024639335.1. Classification (GTDB taxonomy): domain Bacteria; phylum Actinomycetota; class Acidimicrobiia; order Spongiisociales; family ZC4RG35; genus JAHEDH01. The sequence goes on from JAHEIN010000044.1 coordinate 4,159, forward strand.
ACGATGGCCTGCGCGGCTCGATCGCAGCGCAGGAGGCGGTCCTTGCGCTCGTGACCGGCATCCAACGCTGATCACGCCACAGATGCACCACTCGGTGCGCTCAGCCGTCTCGAAGTACTCACTCTGGCCCCAGTCGGCTGTTTCCCCGGCGCAACTACCTTGTGCGTCTACCCGAGGAGTTGTTCCACCATGAGAGCCATCGCGTTCGCCACAGCGACCATCCTGTTGCTCGTCGGGTGCTCATCGGCGACCACGATCACGACGACGACCACGACCGAGCCGGAACCGACTCCGACCGCCGAGGTCACGACGACGACAGCCGAGACCGGCACGACCGTCGAGGAGACGACCACGACGACCGTGGTCGAGGTCACCACCACGACGGCGCCCGAGGTGGTCCAGATCACGATCGCCTACGAGAACGGTGCGGTGAGCGGGGGTGGGCGCATCGAGGTCCCACTGGGTGAGCCCGTTCAGATGACGATCGTCTCCGATGTGGCCGACGAGGGCCATCTCCACGGATACGACATCTTCGTCGATCTGGAGCCCGGAACCGAGGGCGTCATCGAGTTCTTGGCCGACATCCCCGGGATCTTCGAGTTGGAGCTCGAAAGCTCCGGTGTCCTGTTGGCCGATCTGGAGGTCGCGCCGTGAGGCGAGCTGCGGTCTTCGCCCTGCTCGCCGCAGGGCTGCTGCCTGCTGCGCTCCCGGCGTCGGCCCACGGCCTGGGCGGGCGCGCCGATCTGCCCATCCCGTTGAGCATGTTCCTCGCCGGCGCTGCCGTCGTGCTCGTCCTCTCCTTTGCGGCGCTCGCCGTGTTGTGGCCGCATCATCGGTGGCAGGAGACGAGACCGCTTCGGTCGTTGAACGTCCCCGGATTCGAAGGTCTCACTGCAGTTCTGCGGATCTTCGGTGTCGTGATCTTGGTGTTCATGATCGCCACCGGTGTGTTCGGGGTGAACAACGCCAGTCGCAACCCGGCCCCGGTCCTTCTGTGGGTTGGGTTCTGGCTGGTGGTGCCGTTTCTCTCGGCGCTGTTCGGAGACCTCTACCGCTTCCTCAATCCGTTTCCGACGCTGGCTCGGTGGCTGGGTCTCGGCAGGGAGGAACGATCCGAGTTCATCGTCAGCAACGGCTTGTATCCGGCGGCAGGGGTCCTGTTGGCGTTCGTGTGGGTGGAGACCGTCTACCCCGAGCCGGCTGCGCCGCGCACGGTGGCGATCATGGCCCTGGTCTATCTCATCGCCATGCTGGTCTCGATCGAACGTTTCGGGACGACGACGACGGTGCGGTCAGTGGATGGATTCGCCGTGTACAACCGGTTGATCTCTCGAATTGCGCCGTTGACGAGAACCGAGGACGGCCGTCCTGCGTGGCGCGGTTGGCTCCGGAGCCTGGCGACACTCGAAGAAGCTCCAGGGATCGCCCTCTTTCTCGTGGTGATGGTCGGGACGGTGACCTATGACGGGATCTCGGAGACTCCGTGGTTTCGGGACCTGTTCGGCTCCTTTGCGGCTTCCATCCCCGGCGGCACAATTCTGCTGGTCGCGACGGTCGGCGTCATCGGCGTCGGCTATGCGGGGGCGTGCCTCGCCGCTGCGCGGATCGCAGGCGGGGGGTGGACCATGGCGCGTGTCGCTGACCGATTCGCCCACACACTGGTACCGATCGCGCTCGCCTACGCCGTGGCCCACTACTTCACACTGATTCTCTTCGAAGGGCAGCGGATCATCAGCTCGATGTCCGACCCGTTTGGCACCGGCCTGGATCTCTTCGGCACGGCGGACAGACCGATCGACTTCACGCTGATCACACCGACGGGCGTTTGGTACGTGCAGCTCGCAGTGATCGTTGCCGGACACGTTGCCGCCGTGTTCCTCGCTCACGACCGTGCTCTCTACGACTTCGATGCCGAGGTCGCCGTGCGGACGCAGTACGCCATGCTGGCGCTGATGGTGGCGCTCACCGGTGTGGGCCTGGCGATCCTTGCGGCAGGTTGATCAACCGGAGATCGGGAGGGAGAGGCTGAACCGGGTCCGGCCCTCGCTGCGTTCGTAGTCGAGGCTGCCGCCCATCAATTCGGCGAGGTTGCGACAGATCGACAAGCCGAGACCGGCAGAGCCCGAGACCGTTGCGGCGGAGACTGCGCGGGATGGAGAGAACAACGAATCGAGGCGTGCCGGCGAGACGCCCGCTCCATCATCGGAGACGGTCACCACGATCTCATCGGCGAGTGCCTTCACATCGACACGAACGTCGGATCCTCCGTATCGCTCGGCGTTGGTGAGCAGGTTGCGGACGATCTGGCGCACCCTGCCAGGGTCTCCGGTTGCGACGGCTGTTCCCGGCTCGATTTCGACCTCGACTCCCTGCGTATGAGAGCCGCCGCTGTCCAACACGACGGAGACCTCTGCGGCCAGATCGACGGGCTCGTGCGTCACTGCGAGCTCACCCGACTCCGATCGGGTAGCAATGAGGAGATCCTCGACGATGTCCGAGACGTCTTGTGCCTGCCGGGCGATCGAAGAGAGGATGGCGCCTCGCTCCTTTGGAGGCATGGAGTCGCCGTTCTCGATGAGGATCTCTGTGAAGCCGAGGACACCGGTGAGCGGGGTGCGGATCTCGTGGCTCACCGCTGCGAGGAACGCGGTTTTCTCTTCGACGAGTTGTGCGAGTCTGCGTTGCTCTTCTCGCTCGCGGGTGGCGTCCTCGATCGTCACGACGACACGGCTGTAGTCGGGTCCGAGCGGACCGACCGGCACCGCCATGGTCCTCCGCGCATCGAACGACGCGCCGTCGACCGTCCTCCCGAGGTATTCGAACTCGCTGAATACCTTGCCCCGCCAGACCGTATCGAGCTGGTCCAGAAAGCTCCCGAGGGATTCCTCGTTGACGATCACCGGATCGATGTAGCCCTCGAGGAGATCCTGGGTGAGCCCGATGATGGCTATCGCCGCCGGATTCGCAGCGACGTTGCGGATCAGGCCGACGAATTCGCAGAGGAGGTCGGCGTCGTCGCCGATGTGGCTGCGGATGTCGGTGACGCCTGACGCTCGAAGTGTGTCGAATCGGGCCACCACCTCGGTGTAGTCCTGTTCGAGCGTCGGGATCGGCGAGGCGTCGAACAGGGTCTCGAATCGGGCGGCGTCGGAGTGGTGGTACTCGTATGCGATGAGGCTGAGGAACTCGCCCCACTTGTCGCCTGTCGGCGGCTGGCGCAGCGACAGCCCGAGCATGCTCAGGGCGCGGTCGAGTCCATCCACACCAGTGGATGGACTGAAGGATTCGGCGCGCGACGGCCTCATGGTGTTTCTATCGGCCGATCGGTCGAGAAATGAATCATGCTCTTCTCAAAGTGACTAGTCATGGTGTGTGTGCCGGGAACCCTTCTCCAGATTCTGCAACGCGGGGGTCGACATTAGGTACATGACAGTCAACGGAGCAGCGCTGGGAGCGAATCCGAAACGAGCCACGATGGAATGCGGGCTGTGCGGCGATCGAGCCGCCGCCCTCATTCCATCGGGGTTCGCTTGTCTCGACTGCGCCTTGGCATCCTTCTACGACGCCGCCGAGGCGGGCGATCACTCCTGGTTCCCGATCCTGATGCGTTCTCCTCGCAACCGTCTGCGGCGATTCCCGGTGCATATCCACTAGGCGCTTTGCGCTTTGCGTCTTGACGCGTCGACTAGGGAACCGGTTGCTTCGTCGCATGTCGCTCAATACCGATAGAAACCCTGGCCGGTCTTGCGGCCGAGCAGGCCGGCCTCGACCATCCTGGTCAACAGTGGAGGCGAGGCGTACAGCGGTTCCTTGTACTCGTCGAAGAGGACATCGGCCACGAGCTTCATCGTGTCCAATCCGATGAAGTCGCTCAGTTCCAGCGGCCCCATGGGGTGGTTCGCCCCGAGCCGCATGCCGGTGTCGATGTCTTCGGCGGTGGCGACACCAGCCTCGTACATGCGAATACCCCCGAGCAGGTAGGGAACCAACAGCATGTTGACGACGAACCCGCCCCGATCCTTGGCTCTGATCACCGTCTTGCCGAGTGATTCGGTGGCGTAGGCCTCTGCTCGAGATTCGACCGACTCGTCCGACCGCACCGTCGTGACCAGCTCCATGAGGGCCATCACGGGCACAGGGTTGAAGAAGTGCATCCCGACGACGTGGGATGGTCGAGCCGTAGCCGCAGCCAGACGGGTGATCGGAATGGACGAGGTGTTCGAGGCGAGGATCGCTTGTTCCGACTCGACGACGGCATCGAGCGTCTTGAAGATGCCGAGCTTCAGGTCCTCGTCCTCGGTGATCGCCTCGATGACCAGGTCGCGATCGGCGAACTCGGCCAGATCAGTCGTGAACCCGACCCGCTCCAGAGCGGTGTCTCTGTCAGTCGGCTCGAGCTTTCCTCGCTCGACGGCCCGGTCGAGCGACCGGACGAGACGTTCTCGGCTCTTCTCGGCGAACTCCGGCTTCACTTCCATGATCATCACATCGGTACCGGCCCTGGCCGCCACCTCGGCGATTCCCGCACCCATCTGACCGCCACCCACGACGCCGAGCTTCGATATCCCGCTCATGGTTCCTTCCGACTCGTTGAATTGCCATTCTGACAGGCCCGATCGGCGGCGTGGTCGGCCGACGACCTACGATCATCGAGAGACCACCGCCTGGAGGCTCGGTGCCGGAATCAGACGCTTGGAACGCAAGATACGAATTGGGTTCGATCCCTTGGGACCTCGGTCGAGCCCATCCTGAGCTCGAGACCAGGCTGGCTCTGGATCCCTCGCTCGGACTCGCCGCCGTGGGAACGGCGCTGGTTCCGGGTGCCGGCACCGGTCACGACGCCGCAGCCTTGGCCCAGGCCGGATGGCGCGTCACCGCAATCGACATCGCACCCGCCGTCGAAGGAGCGCTCTTGCGACGGCTCGAGGCCGACCGGGCATCGGTTGTCATCGGAGACTCCCTCGAGATAGAGAACGCGGGGCCATTCGACCTCGTATTCGACCACACGTTCTTCTGTGCCATCGACCTCGAGAACAGGCCCCGGTTCGGGACCATGGTGGACAGAATGCTGACTCGAGCGGGTTCATTGATCTCGGTCGTCTTCCCGATCGGCAAGCCGATGTCAGATGGTGGCCCGCCATGGGGATTCGACACCGGTGACATTGCGAATGCGCTTGGAGAGGGATTCGTGCTCGAGGAGGAAGCCGGCCATATGCGTCTTGCCGGGCGACGGTGGCCCTACGCGTGGACCAGATGGGTTCGTCGATCTGAATGAAGGGCTCGCCGGTCTGGACTCTCCGCAGGGTGTGACGAGCGTTGCCAGCTCCTCGTTGGTGACCGACTCGACCTTTCGCCGAGACATCGACCGGCTCGGCGTGTCCGATCGTTCATCTGACTGCCGTCTCTCGAGCGATCGCCGGATCGCAGCCGCCAACGCCGAAGGTCCCGAGGGACGTCACGGATTCCGGGCCAGCCACATGCGGGTGCGACCGAGGAATCGGGCGACCTTGCCCAGCCAACCCGTCGCAAGCCGTTGCTCGGCCCACTCGTACGCCACAACCGCTCCAGCCGTCCCCATGGTCGGGTAGATCGTCGGAGTGAACACCAACTCGGCGATGCGCCGGCCCTTCGACACCGGACGCACCCATTGATTGGCCCACTCCGCTGCGTTGGGACCGACGATCGTGACGCCAAGGAGCTTGCCGGTCCGTGAGTGAACGGCCTCGACGAATCCTCGAGTGGCGCCCGAGACCGCTGCTCGGTCGACTCGGCCAATGGGGATCCTGGTCGTCCGGATGTCGAGCCCTCTTCCCATCGCTTCATGCTTCGTCAGACCTACCTGCGCGATCTCGGGGTCGGTGAACACCGCCCACCTGGTGATACCCGTGTCGGCGGCGAGGGCCCTGGGAGACACGAGGTTCGCGAGTACGGCTGCTCCCTGCGCCGAAGCGATGTGGGTGAGGCCGGCGCCGGCCACGTCGCCACAGGCGAAGATGTGTTTCTGGCTCGTGCGCAACCCGTCGTCCAGAACGGGTGCCCCGCCCTCATCGATGTCGATGCCGGCGGCCGCCGGGTCCAGTCGGTCGATCGAAGCGTCACGCCCTGTGGCGACGAGGACGTGTGATGCCTCAACGACGGTGCCATCTTCGATGGCCAGCCTGATTCCAGCGTCACCCTCGGCGGCCGAGACCACTCTCGTGCGCGTATGGATCACGACGCCTTCAGAGAGGAGCCGGTCGGCGATGACGTCGGAGGCATCCGGGTGAGCGCCCGGGAGCAGCCGCTCGACGTCGGTGATGATGGTGACTTCACTGCCGAGCCGCCTGAACGCCTGCGCCATCTCGGTCCCGACGCCGCCCCCGCCGACGACGGCGAGGTGTCGGGGGAGCTCGTCGAGGTCCCAGATCGTCTCGTTGGTCAGGTGTCGCACTCCCCGGAGTGGCGGAGGGACCCGAGGCCGAGAACCGGTGGCGAGCACGATGCGCTTCGCCCGGATGCGCTCTCCGGTGTCGAGGGCCAGGGTCCGATGGTCATCGAACCTGGCAAACGATGGATAGAACGAGATCCCCGCCCGGCGGGCGCGATCGGCACTTTCTTCGAGTGCGACGTGGGCCGAGGTGTCGTGGACGTGCTTCATAAGCCTCGAGAGGTCGACCTCGACGGCTCTGACGTCGATCCCGATGGGCCCGGAATTCTGCGCCTCGTGGGCGCGTCTGGCCGCATCGATCAGGGTCTTCGAAGGCACACAACCCGTCCAGGTGCATTCGCCACCGAGCCGGTCTGCCTCGATCAAGGCCACGTCGATTCCGGCCGATGCCGCACCGAACGCCACCACCAGCCCGGCGGCTCCACCTCCGACGACGGCTACCTGGTGCTTGTGGGTCTTGGATCCGTTCATGTGATCCTCACCAACAAGCAACGATCGGCATCGATTCCGAGAGTCGATGGCTGACAGATGGAAGCACGCCGGCTTCCGGACGTGCAACCTCCGATCGAGGTGTGAGCGCGGTGGTCAGAGAGCGGATGCTCGGGAGCCCGTGCGGAGCAGGCAGGCGGCCTTGTGACCGGGAAGCGCCGAATCCGCCAATGGTGGCTCCTCGGTGTCGCAGAGTCCGGGCTTGGCGATGGGGCAGCGGGGATGGAAATGGCATCCGGTCGGTGGGTTGAGCGGGCGCTGGGGATCTCGCCCTGGAGGATCTGGCGGTCACGAGGCCGGTCAGGGTCGGGGACGGGAATGGCCGAGAGGAGGGCCTCGGTGTACGGGTGCACCGGGTTGCCGTACAACGAATCGCGGTCCGCCAATTCGACGATCCGTTCCAGGTACATCACTGCGACGCGGTCGGAGATGTGCTCGACGACCCCGAGGTTGTGCGCCACGAAGAGCAGCGTCAGATCGAGCTCGGATTGGAGTTCTCTCAACAGATTGAGGACCTGCGCCTGCACCGAAACGTCGAGCGCGGACACCGGCTCATCGGCGACGACCAGATCCGGTTCGAGAATGAGTGCCCGGGCGATGCCGATTCGCTGGCGCTGGCCGCCTGAGAACTCGTGGGGATAGCGGCCGGCATTGAGCCCGACCAGCTCCAACATGCGCTCCACCCGTTCTCGCCGCTCGTTGCGATCGTCGACGCCGTGGAGCCGTGAGCCCTCGGCAATGGCGTCGCCGACTTGGGTACGAGGATCGAGCGATCCGTACGGATCCTGGAAGATGATCTGAACTCGCTTGCGGAATGGCTTGAGATCGGCATGATCGGTTCAGATCCTCGACATCACCGATGGGTTTGGAGCACTTCCAGGAGTGCCCTTCCGTACGCGTCGGGGGCGGAACGCCCATCGAAGTGACGCACACCCGATTCGTCGTTCACCGAGACCTGGTAGCCGGTCTCGGTGCGTTCGAGGCCGCCGAATCGGTCGGCGAGGAGTTCCCGCAGCTGGGCTTCGGTAGGGAGCCAGATCACGTCCTGGGTGAGGATGTAGTCGAGAGACCATTCGACGGCGCCGTTGAACGTGATTGCTCCGATGCCGTCGGCGAGGATCTGGATGTCGATCGACATGTCGGCGATGACGAACTTGCGGTCGTCGAGGTCGCGATCGGGGATGTGGAAGAAGTCGAAGAGCGAAGGCTTCCACACGAGGCCGGCTGCGCGGAGGTCTTTGGCGAGTTCGATCGAGATCATCCCGACCCACGCTAACTGTCAGCCGATGGTTGTGAGCTCGAGAGACGGGAGGTCGCACAGAAGCGCAGCCTCCGAGGCCGGACCCCGATCGTGGCCGAGAGACTCGAATTGTGTTCCAGAAAGACGGGCGGAGGCCCGATGATGCCAATGGCCGTGGACCCAGAGTCTGGGCTCGAGGGACTTCTGCAGCGCCGCGAGTCGTTTGCGATGGTCCGACGCTCGCCGTCGTATCGCCCATGGAATCGACAGGGCGGGGCGCCCCAAGACCGGCATCCCAGGCACGGTGTCGTGGGCGACCACGACGTCGATGTCGGTCGCGGCGGAAGCTCGCTGCCACTGACCTTCGGAGGGGACCTCGGTGGGGAACCAGGTCTTCCCCGGGAAACGGGAGAACTGATCGACGGAGACTGCACCACCCATGAAGAGGATGCGGGTGGACGCCCACTCCACGGTGATCCCGCGCGGAACCCAGTTCACTCCGGGCGCTACCTCGACCGGCTCATTGGCCGTGTCGTGGGGGAGGGACTCATGGTCCTCGTGATTGCCGTCGCAGAACCAGAGTTCGACGTCGTGCTCAACGCACGCATCGCTGATGGCCTCGAGGTAGCGGCGCCCGTCGGGGTGGCGGGGCCAGTAGCCGAAATCGCCTACGTGGGCGATCCGCTCGACTCCGGCGGCGGCTGCCGAAGCGACTGCGGAGATCCCGAAGTCCGTGCCGGCGTGCCAATCGCCGGCGAACATCACCCTCACGTCAGCGATAGCGCCAGACGATGCGTCCCTTGGTCGGATCGTAGGTGGACACTTCCACGTCGACCTCGTCGCCAGGAAGGATGCGGATCATGCGTCCCCGCCGCATGCGGCCGGAGGGGCGCGCCGTCACCTCGAGGCCGCCCTCGAGCTCCACGAGGAAGGTCGCCGATCGGAGGACCTTCTGAACGGTGCCGCGCATCCTGATGTATTCGTCTTCGTCTGCCATGTATGCCTTCGTTTGTCGAAACGAAGAGTGTACAAGTCCGCGCCGTTGCGTCTCAGCTCGCCGCTTCGACCCACTGCCGTCGAGCAGGGGTCCCGATCGTGGTGACATCGTCGACCGGCAACGGCTGGCGGAACAGGCCATCTGGGACCTCGGCACCCACCCTTACGAGGCTGACGTGCCAGGACGGTGACGAACCGAGCGCCCAACGCAGAAACGACACGAACCTCCGCCCAACCGCGGTGTCGATCCCGGTTGGCGCAAGGCCGAGTAGGTCCAATACTCGTTGCGGGATCGAGGGCAAGGCGCCGCGATACAGCGCCTGATAGCCCACTCGCTGCAGGGGATCGAGTGGAGGGTTGGTCAGGAAGCTCCGTGTCTCGGCCATTCCCGGGGACTCGTCGAGCGCAGGATGTAGTGCGATCCAGTCCGCTAGTTCGGCGGCCGTTTCGGGGAGAGGGTCTGCTCCCAGGAGACGGCCGACCTGGGTCTGCTCGAGCACGAATCGATCGGCTTCCTCGGTCGTCAGCCGTTGGGGACCGTAGGCCTGGTATGCCTGAAGGAACGAGTCGGTCAGGGCATTGTGCACCCAGGCGGCGAACTCTGGCTTGCCTGCGCTGTACGGGACGTTGCGATGGCTCCGCCCGGTGACCGGGCGATGAGCGGCTCGGACCCGCTCCACCGCCTGCTGGACTTCTGGGAGAGCGCCGAACGTTGTGGCAGTCACGTAAGCCGAGGTTCTCGACAGACGACCCAGCGGGTCGGCTTGATAACTCGAGTGATCGGCCACTCCGGAGGCGACTTCGGGGTGCACGGATTGAATCAGCAGTGCTCGCACTCCGCCTACGAATGCGGCCGCATCACCGACTACCCGCCAGCTCATCGAGTCCGGACCGAAGAGACCAGGATCTCCTCGATACTCGAGTGTCCGCGCCAGTGGGTATTCGGCATGTCCGAACGGGTCGGTGGCGCGGTCGACGATGCGGTCCCGATATCTGTCGACGAGTGAGTTTTGGGTCATAGGAGGGGGTTACCCACCCGTGAGGATTTCAACCCACCGGACCGTCCAGCAGTTCCGCCACGATCCCACAGTCCTCGCCACGCTCGCCGAGCAGTCGGCAGTTCTCTCCGAAGGACTCATAGGCCGAGCCGAATGGCGACTCGAAGTAGAGGTCGTCGCAGGCATCGACGTCACCGACCGAGCAGGTGTCCCACAAGGCATCGAATGCCGGATCGTCGCCATAGGTGAAGGGATCGCCGGAATCGAACAGCTCACACGGAGTATTCGATGCCTCCCGGAGATCGCCGCATGTACGTGCAAATGCCTCGTAGTCGGATCCGATCGGCGATGACCCGAAGAGTTGATCGCAGGAGAACGGGTCGCCGGCTGCGCAGGAGTCGTAGAGGGAATCGAGGAGACCGTCGTCGCCGTATCCCTGGGCCGTGCCATTGTGCTTGTCGTCGCAGGCGGTCGAGAACGCATAGAAGGGAACCGTTCCGGCGCAGGTCACCGAGAAGAGCTCGTAGATGTTGAAGCTCGAGAAATACAGTTCGTCGCAGGCCAAATAGTCGTCGGTTTGGCAGCGTTCCCACAGTGCGTCCAGTTCGTCGTTGTCGCCGAACGTCACGGCGTCGAACGTGTCGCTGAAGTCGTCGATAGCTCCGAGGTCTCCGAGGTCACCGAGGTCACCGAGGTCGCCCAGTCCTTCACCGAATTCCTCGAACAGCCCACCGAGCGAGGCGAACGCTGCCGCGAAGATCTTCTCGGTGAGGACGCTCTCTGGATCCACGGACACCTCCACATCGCAGTTGAGGTTGGTCCAGCTCTCGATCCGACCGGCGGACGCCTCGAGTTCGGGGGTCGAGAACTCCTCGGGGTCGAACTCGTCGATGGAACCTTCGAATTCGCCGGGCTCGAGAGTCTCGAGCTCGGCGCGTAGGGGCTCGACTGCCACTGCGACTGCGGCGAAGTCGTCCCGGATGTCAGCGGGGGCGGTTTCCCCGAGCTCTGCGATCGTGTCGTAGTACTCGGAGATGGCCTCGGAGAACCCCTGCACGAGCAGTTCTTCGTCGACGGATTCGGGATCGGCGAAGTTCTCCGGCGAGAAGACCCCGGAGATACCCGACGACAGGTCGAAGTCGGCCACCTTCAGCTCGGTGCACACATCGGCGTCCGGTTCGGTGGTTGTGGTTGTCGGAGCAGCGGTGGTGCTCGGCGCCACGGTGGCATCAGATGCCCCGCTCGTGCAAGCGCTCACGATCAGTGCCAAGGCTGCAAACAGTGTGATGTGACGCATGCTCACGTCGGTCCCCTCATGTGGAATGCCGTTTGATCGGTGTATATCGAATCTATCTGAAGGATCTCCTTGCGCAACGAGTCCGCCATACTCCGAAGAGATGTACCAGCAGCTGGAACAGCCAAAACTCGACGCTCCCGTTCTTCTCGTCGCCTTCGACGGCTGGATCGACGCCGGCGCAGCCGGCACCGGTGCGCTCGCCTGGATCACGGGTGATCGCTCACCATTCATCCGTTTCGACGCCGACGAATTGTTCGACTTCCGTGATCAACGCCCGATGCACGAGCTGAGAGAGGGCGTCATCGAATCGTTCGAGTGGCCCGAGATCACGATGACGGCCATCTCAGGGGGCGGGCGAGATCTGGTCGTGTTGACCGGAACGGAGCCTGCGCATCGTTGGAAGCAGTTCGTCGGCTCGGTTGCGACGATCGCCTCCGATCTCGGTGTGAGTGAGTTGATCGGCATCGGCGGCATCCCCTGGGCAGTGCCCCACACTCGACCGATTCCGGTACTCACGACCTCATCGGATCCCGCGCGGATTCCAGAAGATGACGATCGACCGGAAGGGCTGATCCGCGTCCCGGCTGCGGTCTCCCGTGCCATCGAGGTGGAGCTCACTGCGTCGGGGATCTCCGCGATGGGGTTCTGGGCGAGGGTCCCGCACTACGTCGGTGTCGACTTCCATGCGGCGGCCCTTGCGCTCCTCGAGCGGATCGCTCGACATCTCGGCGTGTCGTTCGAGGTGGGAGCACTGGCGGCCGAAGCCGACGCACAACGGATCCACCTCGACGCCATCACCGAAGCCCGGCCTGACATCGCAACGATGGTCGAGCGTCTAGAAGGGATCGTGGATCAGGACGTGCCGACCTCCGGCGAGGACCTCGCTGGCGAGATCGAGCGGTTCTTGCGCAACCGCCCGACAGATGGCGGCTTTCCGGATTGAAACCCGGTAGGTTTGCTCGCGTGGACAAGGACAGGGAACTCCTGGAACGGGTGACGCTCAGGCTGCGACGCGCCATCGAAAACGAGACCGGAACCAGTTTCGATGCGGATGAGGTCCAGTTCGTGGGGCAGTTGCTTCATGCGTTCGGGACCGTCATCTCCGAGGCCGGTGGCGGTGGGCGCGAGGCGTGTGTCATCTGCGGTCGAGCAGACCATCCAGAGATAGCCATCGATCCGTATCCGAGGCACGAGTACGAGCCGGGCATCCTGGTTCCGAAGGTGGGGACCTGAGAGGAGCTCGAGTACTCCGATCTCTCGGCACTGTTCACCAATTGCTAGCTGAAGAGATGCCCAGAAATGTCCCACACCCGAGACATCGGTGATCGGTCGTCCGTGATCGGTTGTCGGTTCAAGCCGACAACCGACCCGGGTCGATCAGGTGACTGCGCCGGAATCGGTTTGACTCAAACGAGCGACTTCTCCACGAATCTGGCGATCTCTTGCTCGAGGCCGTTCCGATCGAGGGGGCCGTCGCTGGTGTACCACCGCTCGACGGCGTTGAGGATGGAGAGGATGAAGATGGCGGCCATCTTCGGATGGAGGTCTGCCGAGAACGTGCCGTCGCGTGCTCCGGCTGCCAGAACATCTCGGAAGACCTGTTCGTATCGGTCGCGTGCGCCGATGATGAGAGAACGTCGATCGTCATCCAGCGACTCGGCCTCGTAGAGGAACGTCTTGGCGGCGTCGGAGCGATCGAGAAGCACCTCGACGTGGCCGGCTATGAGCGCCCTGAGCTGCTCGATGGGAGTGTCGCTGGAACCCAGCGCGGCTTCCGCCGAAGCTTCGAAATGCCCGGCGCCCTGTTCGACGACGGCGACGAGGAGGTCCTCCTTCGACGTCACATGGCTGTACAGGGATGAACCTCGTAGACCCAACTCCCTCCCCAAGTCGCGCATCGATGTGCCGTGGTATCCCTTCGACGCGAACAGCCTGCCGGCGGCGGTGATGACGTCTTCGCGGGTGTTGCGTGTGGTGACCATCAGACGTCGAAGTCGATCTCGACGGTTGCGGTGATGGGATGTGACTGGCAAGTGAGGATGTATCCCGCATCCACCTCATCGGCCACCAGGGCGTAGTTCTTGTCCATCCGCACTTCGCCATCTACGAGAATGGCTTTGCAAGTGGCACACATCCCGCCTTTGCATGAGAAGGGAAGCCCCTGGCGCACGCGCATTGCCGCCTCGAGCAGTGTCCGGTCTGGCTCCATGCCGACGGTGGACCGGCGGCCCTCCAGGGTGAACCCGACATGCACGGAGCCTTCCTGGGCTTCGTCTTCCGACACGATCGGGATCGGTGGGGTGTCACCGGCGAAGAACAGCTCGTCGTGGACCGCTGAGTCGTCGACGCCGTGGCGGGCAAGCGTGGAGCGTGCCGTCTCGATGAGGCCATACGGCCCGCACAAGAACCACTCGTCGACGTCATCGGGGGCAACGAGCGCCGAGAGGATCCGATCGAGTTTTTCGGCGTCGATCCTTCCCGTGAACAGGTCGACCGGCTGCGGCTCCCGACTGAGGATGTGCATGAGATGAAACCGGCTGCTGAAACGGTCTTTCAGTGCCTCGAGTTCCTCGAGAAACATCACGGACATCGACGTGCGATTCCCATAGATCAGCGTGAAACGGCAGGTCCCGTCTCTGCTGAGAGCGGTGTCGATCATCGACAAGACCGGGGTGATCCCCGAGCCGGCCACGATCGCCGCCAGATGCTTGCCATCGAGCTCGCCCGGCAGTACGAAGTCGCCGACAGGGGGCATGACCTCGAGGACATCTCCCGCCGACAATCGGGTAGTCGCATACGTGGAAAAGGCACCGGTCGGGATTCGTCTGATGCCCACCCGGACGCTGCCCTGTCCCGGCGGACACGAGATGGAGTAGCTGCGCCGAATGTCCTGGCCATCGATCTCGGCGCGTACGGTGACGTGCTGTCCTGGAACGAATCCGAAGAGGTCGGTGAGGTCCGTCGGGATGTCCAACGTCACGGCGACCGAGTCGTCCGTGAGGGCTTCGACGTCGCTGACTTCGAGGCGGTGAAAGGTGGGGGGAGAGTCGACCGTCATGCCGTCACAGCGTCTTGAAGTGATGGAACGGTTCGCCGCACTCCGAGCACACCATCAACGCTTTGCATGCGGTGGACCCGAATGGGGAGATCACGTCGGTGTTCGGGGACGAGCACTGGGGGCACCGGACCTCCTGGGGCGAGTCGGTCCGGGCCGGCGGGGCGATTCCGTGATCCTCCAGCTTGCGCAAGGCGCCGTTCGTCATCCAGTCCGTCGTCCAGGCCGGCGCCAGCCGTGTCCGCACGTCGACCTGGTCGAAACCAGCCTTCGCGAGTTCGTCGATGATTGCAGTCTCGATCGCCTGCATGGCCGGGCATCCCGAGTAGGTCGGGGTGATCGTGACGACGATGTGCCCCGTCTCGCCGACTTCCACCGATCGGAGGATGCCCATTTCGGCGATGTCGAGAACCGGTATCTCGGGGTCGGGGACGGCAGCCACGACGTTCCAGGCGGTGCTCACCACGATGCCCTCGGGAAGCTGCGGTACATGTACTGCATCTCGGCGAGGAGGGGACCCATCTGTTCGGAGTGGCGACCCGCCCTCCCGCCGGTTCTCATCGAGGTGTCGTCTGGAACTTCGAGTGTCGCCTCGTCGATCACCGACGTGACGACGGACTGCCAGTCGTCGCGGAGAGCAGACGGCAACACGCCGTATCCGGCGTTGGCGGCGTCGTCGTCGATGTCGTCGTCGAAGAACATCTCGCCGGTGAAACGCCAGACGGAGTCCAGTCCGGCTTGCAGCCTTCGATGCGATTCCT
>JAHEIN010000045.1 GCA_024639335.1 bacterium
GCAAAGCGTCTCGAAGCCGCCGGTGTGAGCATCGCCGGCACTTCACCGGCGTCGATCGACCTCGCCGAGGATCGGGAGCAGTTCTCTGCGGTGTGCCGCGAGCTCGGGATTCGCCAACCAGACAACGGCATCGCCATGGGCAGACTCGAAGCCGGGGAGATCGTCGACCGGGTCGGGCTGCCCGTGGTGGTGAGACCGTCCTACGTTCTCGGCGGTCGGATGATGCGGGTGATCTACTCCTACGACGACCTCCACGACTATCTGGAGGAGCTCTACGGCGAGCTCGGTGACCGGGATCTCAACGAGATGCCGCTCCTGGTCGACCGCTTCCTCGAGTCTGCGACCGAAGTCGATGTCGATGCGTTGTACGACGGAACCGAGATGCTGGTCGGCGGCGTGATGGAGCACGTGGAAGAAGCCGGAGTGCACTCGGGTGACTCGGCATGTGTCGTACCGCCCCCGACCCTCTCGGATGCCGCCCACAAGACGATCCTCGAACAAACCGAGGCGCTTGCGAAGGCGCTTGACGTTCGTGGTCTCATCAACATCCAGTGGGCCGTGAAGGGCGACGACGTCTTCATCCTCGAAGCGAACCCTCGCGCTTCACGAACGGTGCCGTTCATCTCGAAGGCGCGTGGCATTCCGCTCGCCAAGCTGGCGGCCCGGATCATGATGGGCTCCACGCTCGCAGAGCTGCGTGCCGAAGGCATGCTCATCGAACCGTCCGACGCCGACTTCACTGCCGTGAAGGAGGCAGTGCTGCCCTGGGACCGGTTCCCGGAAGAGGACATCGTCCTCGGACCGGAGATGCGGGCGACCGGGGAGGTCATGGGGATCGGAGCCGACGCCGGTGTTGCCTATGCCAAGGCGCTGCTCGCGGCGGGCCATGTCCTTCCTGCCGAAGGCGCCGTCCTGTTGACACTGGCCGACCGAGACAAGGCGATGGGGCTGGCCGTGGCGCAGGCCTTCCACATCCTCGGGTTCGAGCTGTGGGCGACGCCCGGCACGGCCCGATATCTCGAACATCACGCGATCCCCGCCCACCAGGTCGACAAAGTGGGCGCTGGCGACCTCGACACCAAGACGCTGATCGAGTCGGGCCGGGTGCAACTCGTCGTGAACACGCCTCGGGGCGGCCGGGCCCGCAGCGACGGGCGGGTCCTGCGACACTCGGCAAAGTCGGTCGGGATCCCGTGCGTGACGACCCTGGCCGGTGCCCTCAGCGTGGCACGGAGCCTGCGCGCCGGTGAACAGGCGCTCAACACCCCTCGATCGCTCCAAGACTGGCATGCCTGAGCGTTCCACGTCCCACGTTGCACGCTCAACGTGCTGCCGGTGGTTCGGGTGACCGATCTTCGCGTCGAGCTGGGGCCGATTGCGCTGAAGTCGCCGCTGGTGGCGGCGGCAGGGACCGTTGGGTCTGTCGTCGATTTCACCGAGGTGACCGACTTCTCGTTGTACGGAGCGGCGGTCGCCAAGTCCGTCAGTGGTGAGCCGTGGACCGGACGGCCGGCGCCACGAGTCGGCCCGGCCGGTGTCGGGATGTTGAACGGGATCGGGATCCAGAACCCGGGGATCGACGCGTGGATCGAGAAGGTCGCACCCGACCTGGCTGCGGTCCCGACGGAAGTATGGGGGTCCGCCGTCGGCAACTCGCCCGAGGAGTTCGCCAGAGTGGCAGCCGGCTACGCGGATGCCGGACTTCCCGCCGTGGAGATCAACCTCTCCTGCCCCAACCTCGATGGACACATGTTCGCTCTCGACCCCGAGCTCGCAGCCGAGGTCGTCGCAGCAGTGCGCAACGCAGTCGACGTCCCGATCGGGGCGAAGCTGTCGCCCAACTCCGAGAACATCGTCTCCATAGCCGACGCCTGCGCAACAGCCGGTGCCGACTGGGTCGTACTCACCAACACCGCTTGGGGCGCCGGGATCGACATTCAGACCCGCCGCCCCACCCTCTCGGGGGTGATCGGCGGCTACTCGGGTATTCCGATCAAGCCACTTGCGCTTCGATGCGTGATCGAGGTCCACCGGGCGATGCCGGAACTGCCGATCCTCGGCTGCGGGGGCATCTCGGGTGGCGACGACGTCATCGAGTACTTCCTCGCCGGTGCCTCGGCCGCAGGGATCGGCACGATCCACTTCGCCGAGCCCCGAGCCGCACGGCGCATCCTCAGAGAGCTGAGATCGAGGCTCCGGAAACTCGGTGTCGACCGACTGGCCGACCTGACAGGAGCAATGGAGACATGAGCCATCCACCGATCCTCGTGGCACTCGACATGCCAACCGCCGGCGAAGCCCTCGATCTGGCGTCTGCCGTCGCTCCGCACGTCGCCGGCTTCAAGGTCGGGCTCGAGCTCCTCATGGGGCCCGGGCCGGCGCTCATCGGGGACCTGCAGGAGATGCAGAGGCCGATCTTCGTGGATGCCAAGCTCCACGACATACCGAACACCGTCGCTGCAGCTGCGAGACAACTCGGCCGTGCGGGGGCGAGATGGGTCACCGTGCACGCAGCGGGCGGCCGAAAGATGATCGAAGCCGCCGTGGCGGGACTGAGCGAAGGTGCGGGAAGCGAGCCCGCCGGGATCCTGGCGGTGACCGTTCTCACCAGTCTCGACGACCTGGCCGAGATCGGTGTCGATACGTCGGTGTCTGGGCAGGTGCAGCGTCTCACGCGCCTCGCTGCGTCGTCTGGTGTCGAGGGCGTCGTGTGTTCTGCGCATGAGATTCGGACGAGCCGTGCCGCAGCACCTGGCTTGATCACTGTGGTCCCGGGAATCCGTCCCGACGGCAGCGACCGGCATGATCAGGCCCGGGTGGCAACGCCGGAGGAGGCAATGGCGGCCGGCGCGGACTACCTGGTGATCGGAAGGGCGATCACGTCCGCCGCCGATCCGGTCGAAGCTGCCTCGAAGATCGCTGCATCGATCCTGGAACGGCGCTGACCTGGTCGTTAGAGTCGCCACACGAGGCAGACGGGGAGGAAACCCATGCAGCCACCTCAGATCTCAGACGAGCAACGCAACAAGGCCCTCGCGAAGGCTGCCGAGGCGAGGCGGGTGCGCGCTGAGATGAAGGAGCTCCTCAAGACCGGCTCGATCACCCTCCCGGAGCTGCTCGAACGCGCCGAACACGATGAGCTCGTCGGTGGCATCAAGGTCTTCGCGGTGTTGTCCTCCATGCCGGGAACGGGCAAGATCAAGGCGAAGCGGATGATGGAGGCGCATGGGATCGCAGAGAACCGACGAATCCGAGGGCTCGGCGAAAAGCAACGAGAGCGGCTCCTCGCCGAATTTGGCTGAGCGGCCACTGGTCGTCATCTCCGGGCCGTCGGGCGTCGGGAAGTCAACGATCCTCAAACGGCTCTCCGCCGACATCGACTACGTGTTCTCGGTGTCCGCAACGACCAGAGAGCCACGTCCGGGAGAAGAGGACGGCGTCGAGTACCACTTCCTGGACGCAGACCGCTTCAAGCAGATGATCGAACAACGCGACTTCGTCGAGTGGGCGACATACGGAGGGAATCTGTACGGCACGCCCATCGCCTCGATCGAGGAGTCGCGGGCGTCCGGTGAAGTGGTGATACTCGACATCGAACTCGACGGCGCCCGTCAGGTGCGGGCCCTGTTCCCCGACGCACTCCTGATCTGGATCAACCCGCCGTCGTTCTCCGAGCTCGAACGCAGGCTCATCGAAAGGGATGACACCGAGCCTGCGGCCGTGCGGCACCGCCTGGAGCGTGCGCGAGAGGACATAGAGCTGGCGCCGGCTCTCTTCGACGAGGTGCTCGTGAACGACGATGTCGACCGGGTCGCCCGGCAGATCCACGAGCTGGTTTCGAGCCACTTCCATTCGGTGCCGTTTGGTTGAGATGAAGGGCATGGCACCGAACAGTCTTTCCAGCGCCAGGGTCGGCATGATCGGAGGGGGCCAGCTGGCGAGGATGACCCAGCGGGCGGCGATCGATCTGGCAGTCCGGCTCGAGGTGCTTGCAGCCTCCCCACAGGATCCGGCGGTCCTGGCCGGAGTTCCCCACCAGATCGGAGATCCGCTCGACCCCGATGCCGTCGTGTCCTTCGCTCGGGGCCTGGAGGTGGTCACACTCGATCACGAGCTCGTGTCGAGCGAAGCGCTCGGCCGAATCCAGGAAAACGGGATCCCCGTCGTTCCGGATCCGGCGGCGCTGCGGTACGCCCAGGACAAGCTCTTTGCGCGCACACGGCTTGCATCGATGGGCTATCCGATCCCTGCCTTTTCGCGCGTCGACGATGCCGGTGGTGTGGAGCGCTTCGCATCCGAACACGGTTGGCCGATCGTGCTGAAGATGTCGACCATGGGCTACGACGGTCGCGGTGTCGAGGTGGTCCACAATCTCGACCAGGCTGCGCACACCCTCGAGAGTGCCGGCGTCTGGTTGGCCGAAGAGATGCTTGATTTGTCGGTCGAGCTTGCAGTCGTCGTTGCTCGCAGGCAGTCGGGCGAAGCAGTGACCTATCCGGTGGTCGAAACCGTCCAGGAAGACGGGATCTGCCGGGAACTGATCATGCCGGCTCGCATCGACCCTGGGCTCGCAGCGGCCGCAACCGACCTCGCATTGGACGTCGTCGCCGAGATCGGCGCCGCCGGTATCGTCGCAGTGGAGATGTTTGTCACGACCGAGGGTGATCTGATGATCAACGAATTCGCCACGCGGCCGCACAACTCGGGTCACGCCACCATCGAGGGTGCAGTCACTTCGCAGTTCCACAATCATCTCAGGGCCGTTCTCGACTGGCCGCTCGGCTCGACACGGCTCGTCGCGCCGGCCGTGGCGATGGTGAACGTGTTGGGCATGGGTGCACGCACGGCCATGAGACAGCTCCCATCGGCGCTCGGAGTCGATGGCGCATCCGTCCACCTGTACGGCAAGGACGAGCGATTGGGGAGGAAGATCGGTCATGTCACGGCTCTCGGAGAAAGCACCGATGCGTCGCTCGACACGGCTCGGCGAGCCGCTTCGATCCTGGGGGGAGCCAAATGACAGACGCACTCGTCGGTGTCGTGATGGGAAGCGACTCGGATCTCGGTGTGATGCAGGATGCCATCGACGTGCTCGACGAGTTCGGTGTCGCACGCGACGTGCAGGTGGTCTCGGCGCACCGAGACGCCGAGTCGATGATCGAATACGGTCGCACCGCCGCTGACCGGGGTCTGAAGGTCATCATCGCCGGCGCCGGCGGTGCAGCCCACCTCCCCGGGATGCTCGCCTCGGTGACATCTCTGCCGGTGATCGGCGTGCCGGTGCCGCTCGCCAAGCTCGATGGACTCGATTCGTTGTTGTCGATCGTGCAGATGCCGCGCGGGGTTCCGGTGGCGACCGTGGCGATCGGCGGAGCGGCCAACGCCGGTCTCCTGGCTGTCCGCATTCTGGCGGTGTCCGATCCGGCGCTCACTTCCGCCCTCGACGACCACCGTGCCGACCTACGACACGCGGTCGTCGACAAGAATGAGCGGCTACTCGATAGCTGAGGGCCTCGCTTCGCATTGGCGCCAAGGGCCCTTCGGACGCTCTCGGCCCTCGGGGCGCTCACACAAAGCACTTGCCGTACACGCAAGAAGCGCTGGAAGCCCTGAGCGCGGGAGGCCCACAGCGTCGAAGTGGAGGCCCTCCGGGCGGGAGCGAGACCCTGAGCGGCATGATGCGAGTCGCTGGAATCGGTCCACTTGCGGTACGCTGCACATCATGAAAATCGAAAACGTCGTTGACGAAGTCGGAAACCGGTTCGCGTCTGTGATCGTGTCGGCGCGCAGAGCCCGGCAGATCAACGCCTACTTCCACCAACTCGGCGAAGGGATCGGGCACTACGTGCCTCCGCAGGTCCACTCGCTCAGCCGCAAGCCCCTGACGATCGCCATGGAGGAGATCTCCGAGGGCAAAGTCACCGTGGAGCGCGAGGAGGCCTGATGCCCCTCAGCGGACGCCGGATCCTTCTGGGCGTCAGCGGTGGGATCGCCGCCTACAAGTCTGCCTATCTCGCCCGGCGCCTGATCGAGGCCGGCGCCGAAGTACGTGTGGTGATGACCGACGCCGCCACCGAGTTCCTCGGCACTGCGACTCTCGCCGGGATCACCGGGCATCCAGTCACGACGGACTTCTCGGTCACCGAGGACTCCGTGTCGCCGCACACCGACCTCGCCCGATGGGCGGATCTCATAGTGGTCGCTCCCGCAACGACTGCGACCATCGCGCGGCTCGCAGTGGGTCTCAGTGACGATGTCCTCGTAGCGACGGTCACCGCATCGACGCAGCCGTTGCTGATCGCCCCCGCCATGCACACCGAGATGTGGGAGTACGCGGCCACGCAGCGCAACATCGGTCAGCTGGCGGCGGACGGCGCCCGCATCGTCGGTCCCGCATCGGGTGATCTGGCCGGCGGCGACGTCGGGTCGGGGCGCATGGAGGAACCCGACCTCATCGTGGATGCGGTGGTGGCAGCGTTGTCTGACAGCCTGTCGGGTGTTTCGGTTCTGGTCACCGCCGGCGGGACCCGCGAGCCGATCGATCCGGTCCGTTACATCGGCAATCGGTCCAGCGGCAAGATGGGCCACGCGATCGCAAATGAGGCCGCAGCGCGCGGAGCGAAGGTCACCGTCGTGACCACCTCGAGTATCCCACTCGACCCCAGGATCGAAGCGGTATCGGTCGAAACCGCGCAGCAGATGGCCGAGGCCGTGGCAACGGTGGCCCCCGATGTCGCCGTGATGGCGGCAGCGGTGGCAGATTTTCGACCGGCTCGGGTCGCCGACGGAAAACTCGCCCGCACGGAAGGGCCACCCGATCTCACCCTGGAGCCCAACCCCGACATCCTCCAGTCGGTTGCCGAACGCCAGGTTCGTCCTTATCTCGTTGGGTTCGCCGCCGAGTCCGGATCGCTCGAACGTGCCGTCGACAAGGCGAAGCGAAAGGGCGTCGACCTGCTCGTCGCCAACGACGTGAGCAAGCCCGGATCCGGATTCTCCACCGATACGAACGAGGTCACGATCATCGAGGCGGACGGGAAGACCGAGCCCTGGCCGTTGCTGTCGAAGGCCGAGGTGGCTGCTCGACTGTGGGATCTCATAGAGTCCCGTCTTCCCCCTCCGAGCTGACGTTCCGACTTCGGACTGCCTCCGACCTATCCTCTGCCGCCAATGAACGCACCTATTTCGCATCGGTCGCATTTCAGCTCGGAGTCGGTGACCGAAGGTCATCCCGACAAGATCTGTGATGCCGTCTCCGATGGGATCCTCGACGCCGTACTCGAACAGGATCCGATGGCGCGCGTCGCATGCGAGACGCTGGTGACCAAAGGTCGCGTGGTGATTGCAGGCGAGGTCAATGCCGACGCCGACATCGATCCCGAGGCCGTCGCGAGACAGGTGATCGCCGACATCGGCTACATCGGCTTCGATGCCGACTTCGACGCCGAGACCGTGATGATCGAGAACCTCCTCCACTCACAGTCGCCTGACATCGCCGGCGGCGTGACCCAGTCACTCGAGGCGCGCACCGGGTCGACCGACGAGCTCGACGAGCTGGGTGCCGGTGACCAGGGAATCATGTTCGGGTATGCCTGTGACGAGACGCCCGATCTCATGCCACTGCCCATCCAGCTGGCCCACCGGCTTGCCGAACAGCTCGCAATGGTCCGGAAGAACGGCGTCGTGGACTATCTCCGCCCCGATGGGAAGACGCAGGTCAGCGTGGCCTACCAAGACGGTCTCCCGTTGCACCTGAACTCCATTCTGATCAGCACACACCACGCCGATGGTGTCGAGTCTGCACAGATCGAATCCGATCTCGAGAAGCTCGTCGTCGGACCCGTCACCGAGCGGTATCACGAGTCCGGCGACATCGACGTGCTGGTCAACCCCTCGGGCAGGTTCGTGGTGGGAGGGCCCACCGCCGATACCGGTCTGACCGGCCGCAAGATCATCGTCGACACCTACGGTGGCTACGCCCGGCACGGAGGCGGAGCGTTCAGCGGCAAGGATGTGACCAAGGTCGACCGATCCGCGGCCTACGCCGCCCGACACGCAGCCAAGAACGTCGTCGCTGCCGGCCTCGCCTCACGCTGTGAGGTCCAGGTCGCCTACGCGATCGGCCGCGCCGAACCGTTCTCCGTGCTCGTCGAGGCGTTCGGAACCGCCCAGATCGAACCGTTCAAGCTCTCCACGCTGGTCTGGGAGTTCTTCGACTTCAGACCGCAAGCCATCATCGACCGTCTCGACCTGCGGCGCCCGATCTATCGGCCGACCGCCGCCTACGGCCACTTCGGCCGACCGCAGTTCCCCTGGGAATCGACGGCGGTGGCGGGAGATCTGGCCACAGCGGCGGCGGCGCTCTGACCGAGAAGGTCCAAGCCGCCCGGGTCGTCCCCGACGTTCCGAGCCACGCCGTCGACGCAGGCTTCTGGTACTCCATCCCCGAACCGCTCAGCGATCGGATCGAGATCGGAAGCATGGTGCGGGCTCCGCTCGGCGGAAGGCGCGTACGCGGGTTCGTGGTGGAACTGGCGCAGCGGGACTCGACCAAGCTTCGAGATATCGCACAGGTCTCCGGCCGTTCCCCGGTCCTCACACCGGGGCTGGTCGAGGCGCTGCGCTGGGCTGCGAACCATTACGTGGCACCGCTCGGTCCCATGCTCGCCCGGGCTGCCCCGCCCAACGTCCCTCCTGCGCCTCCGAAGGAGCACACGCCGCCGACCGACCGCCTCGAGCATCCACTCTCGGACATCGTGACTGCGGCTGCCTCAGGTCGGAGGCATCGACCCGTGGTCGTGCTCGACCATCCACCCACCGGTTTGATCGACCTCGCCAGAGACTGCCTCGGCGCCGGAGTGAGCCTGCTCTCGATCGTACCGACCGCTCTCGAAGTGGAGACACTGGCCGCGGCCTTCGAAGCCGGAGGGGTTGGGACATCGGTCGTGCTCCCAGATATGGCCGACAAGGACGTGACCGGCGTCTGGCGTCGCATGCGGCACCTGACGAGCGTGACCGTCGGCACGCCACGGCTGGCTGCTTGGCCTGTTCACGCGCCTGCAGTTGCGGTAGCGGTCGAGGAGAGCCGGCGCTCGATGAAGGACCGCCAGACTCCCACCATGGCCGTCCGGGAGCTGCTGCTCGCCCGGTCGAAACGTGAGCCGCTGCTGACGGTGTTCGCCGGGCCGACCCCGTCGGCGGAGCTCATGGGTGTCGGGCCCGATGTGCGGCGCCTGGGATCGGGGAGGCTCTGGCCGTTGGTGGAGGTCGTCGACCGCAGAGACGATCCGCCGGGTGGCCGTCTCCTGGGAGAGACCGCCAGGCAGGCGATCCGCGCGGTCGCTCCCAGCGGGTCGGTGTTCGTGTACGCCCACCGGCGGGGCTACTCCGCAGCATCGAGGTGTGTGCGGTGCCGGGCGCTCCGGGTTTGTGCGTCGTGTGGATCCCGCCCCGATCCCGGCGACAACTGTGCACGGTGTGGCGCAGCCATCGGCTCGTGTGTCTCGTGCGGCCACGACCGTTTCGAGCCGCTCGGTGCCGGTGTTGGCCGCCTCGTCGACGAGATCGGCCGCCTCGTCGACAAGCAGATGGTCGGGCCGATGGAGGCTCGGCGCGCCGTTCGAGTCGGCACAGAGCGGGACCTGCCCCGGTTGTCCGGATGTGATCTGGCGGTATGGGTCGACGCCGACGGACTGGTTCGTGGAACGAACTACCGGGCGGCTGAGGAGGCGCTCCGAATCGGCGCTCGACTCGCAGGCATCGTGAGCGATCGGGGCCGGCTCCTCGTGCAGACGAGCGACCCGAGCCACCATGCCATCGTGGCGCTTCGGAGGGCCGACCCTGCCGGCTTCCATGAGATCGAGATCGAGCAGAGACGTGCCTTCGGGTATCCGCCGGCGGGGGAGTTGATGGTGATCGAGGTCCGAAACCTCGATGACGTGGAAGTGGCCGGCAGCGAACTGACCGCCATCGATGGCCGTGCCACGGTCCTCGGCCCTGCGGAGTCCCCACGCGGTGTGCGCTGGCTCGTCCAGGCTCCCGACCTCGATACCTTCAAACTCGCCTTCCGACCGGTCGTCGACCGCTGGCGCAACTCGGGCGCCACCGTCCGGATCGACGCCGACCCGATCGAGCTCTAGGTCGGCCTGGCAGCCTCCCGCCGTGCGCCATACGTGCCAGCCGTCTGAACTCGCGTGAGCTCACGGGCGACCGTAGGGTTCGAACCCTCAGTCGTTCGATGGGTTCCGTCGTGGGCGAGGGGCGCCACGCACCAGGGGGCTCAGCACTGACGGGTGAGAGCGCAGATCGCATAGCCAACGAGGTAGAGGCGGGTGCACTCGCGGACCCCGATTAGCCTGCCCGCCCATGGCCATCTTTCCGCTCAGGACGTTCGGTGATCCGGTGTTGCGGACCGTGACCACACCGGTCTCGGAGATCGACGCAAGCGTGGAGAAGCTGGTGAACGATCTGACCGAGACCATGTACGACGCCCCCGGAGTCGGCTTGGCCGCCAACCAGATCGGCGTGGCACGAGCGGTGGCCGTTTTCGATGCGCAGGACGGTGAGGGTGCCCGGGCGCTGATCAACCCCGAGATCGTCGAAACCGATGGCGAGTGGGTCTACGAGGAGGGATGCCTGTCGGTGCCCGGCCATTTCTGGTCGATTTCGCGACCGGCGTTCGTCCGGGTGACGTCGCTCGATCTCAACGGTGCGCAGGTCGAATACACAGGCGACGGGCTGTTGGGCCGGGTGCTGTTGCACGAGATCGGCCACCTCAAAGGAGAGCTCCTGATCGACCAATTGGAGAAGTCGGTCCGAAAGACTGCACTGCGCGAGCTCCGACTCGAAGCGCTCGGCCTCGTCGAGTACGAGTGAGAGCGGTCTTCCTCGGCACCCCTGATGCGGCAGTGCCTTCGCTCGAAGCGCTCAACCGCGTCGCCGACGTCGCTGCGGTGATCACGCAGCCCGACCGGCCCAGAGGACGATCACGGACCCCGCAGCCGCCCGCCGTCAAGGAGCACGCCACTGCCTTGGGGATCTCGGTCCACCAGCCAGGATCCAGCAGAGAGATCGCGTCGATCCTCACCGGAATCGGATCGCTCGACGTGGCTGTCATCGTGGCATTCGGGATGCTGATCCGCCCCGAAGCGCTTGCGCTTCCGCTGCGAGGCTTCGTCAACGTCCATTTCTCGATCCTCCCGAGATGGCGCGGCGCAGCGCCGGTGCAACGTGCGATCCAGGCGAGGGACCCTGCGACCGGCGTGACTCTCATGCAACTGGACGAGGGTCTCGACACGGGTCCCATCTATTCGACTCGAGCGACGACTCTGAGCCCATACGAGACCGCCGGTGACGTGGTCGACCGGCTTTCGCGCGCCGGGGCCGACCACCTCGAGGAGCTCCTGCCGTTGATCGTGTCCCGCGGGGTGGTGCCGACTCGCCAAGACCACGAAAGGGCGACCCACGCCGCGAAGATCGGACCGGGAGAGCGCAGACTCGAGATCGACACGCCCGCCGCTGAGCTGGGCGCAACGATTCATGCGCTGAGCCCGGCCCCGGGCGCGTTCGCGATGCTCGCAGAGGAGCGATTCAAGGTCCTCCGGGTCCGCCGGACCGGCCGGTCGTCGTCGGCGCCCGGTGAGCTGCGTCTGGTCGAGGGGCGGTTGTTGATGGGCACCGCCACCGAACAGCTGGAGCTGTTGGAGGTCCAGCCGTCGGGCAAGCGTGTGATGTCGGGCCGGGACTGGGCGATGGGCAGACACGAGGCGCTTGGCACGCTGACATGACCGCCGCAGACGCCAGGGCAGCTGCGGCGCGCATCGTCGGACGAGTTGTCCGTTCGGGCGCCTACTCGAACGTCGTCAGTCGGACCGAGACCGAGGGGATGAACCCTTCCGATGCGGGCGTCGCTCGGGGGCTCGCATATGACACGCTCCGGAGCCTGCCGCAGATCGATGCCGAGGTCCGCCAGAGATCCAGTCGACCGATCGAACGGATCGACGGCGCGCTTCTCGACCTGCTGCGCGTCGGTGTCGCCGAGCTGGGGCGACGAGATCGACCCGACGCACTCACGGTCGACGCGGTGGTCCGCGCTGCCAAACGGCTCGACCGCTCCTACGGTGGATTCACCAACGGGGTCCTGCGCACCGTCGCTCGCGCACTGCCGGACCTTCGGCCCGTGATGCCTGGCTGGCTGCGACAGGAGCTCTCCCGGGAGTTCGCCGAGCCGGAGATCGATGCGTTCTGGGAGGCTTCGATGGCATCACCCGAACTCGGGATCCGTGGCAGTGGTGACGCGGGCGGTTTTGAACCGGTAGCGGGGATCGAAGGCGCCCATGTGGGGCGTGGCCCGATCCCCGAAGGTTTCGTGATTCAGGACCCGGCATCGGTGGCAGTGGGCCTGGCGGTGGACGCCCGCCCAGACGAGGTCGTTCTGGACATGTCCGCGGCCCCCGGAGGCAAGACCGGTCAACTCGTCGAGACCGGAGCCGAGGTGGTGGCGTGCGACGTGCACGAGCGTAGGACCCGGAGTGCTGCACGGCGCGTACCCGGCGCATCGTGGGTCGTTGCGGATGGCCGAACCCCGCCCTTCCCCGATGGGACCTTCGACGCGGTCTTGTTGGACGCGCCGTGCACGGGATTCGGCACCCTGCGACGGCGACCAGAAATCATCCACCGATCGGGTCCCGACGACGTCCGGCGGCTCGCCCGACTCGCCGGCGAGCTGCTGGAGTCGGCCTTGCGTTGTCTCCGCCCCGGCGGGCGCCTGGTCTACTCGGTCTGCACGGTGACCCCTGCTGAGACCGTCGATGTCGTTGCCGGTCACGATGCACGACCGCCCGACCTCGACCTGCCTGGGCGGGCATTGGATCCCGGGTGGCTGCTCGCACCACACCTCGGTCCGACCGACGGGATGTTCATCGCCGTGATCGATCGATGAACCGTAGACCCTCCGCGGAGAGCAATATCATTGCCTGATGGAGATCAAGATCGCACCGTCGCTCCTTGCAGCGGATTTCAGCGAGCTCTCGACTGCGATCGCCGCCATCGAGCGGGATGCCGACATGCTTCACCTCGACGTGATGGACGGCCATTTCGTGCCCAACATCTCATTCGGGATGCCGGTCATCGCATCCATCCGTGCGGTGAGTGATCTGACATTCGACTGCCACATCATGACCACGAACCCGACGGCATATCTCGAAGAGTTGGCCGCAGCCGGTGCGGACATCATCACGATCCACCTCGAGGCGGTTCCAGACCCGACGGAAGCCATCACCGAAGCGGAGAAGCTCGGGGTCGATTTCGGCGTGGTCATCTCGCCACACACGCCGTTCGCGGCAATGGAACCTTGGGTCGAATCATGCAGCATGGTGCTCATCATGTCTGTTCACCCCGGCTTCGGAGGTCAGGCATTCATCCCCGAGGTGCTGTCGAAGGTGGAAGAGGCCAGAAAATGGGTTGATTTCCACGGTCTGATGACCGATGTTCAGATCGACGGCGGGATCACGACCGAGACCGCCGGTCGCGCCGCCGCTGCGGGTGCAAACGTGCTGGTGGCGGGGTCAGCCGTGTTCAGAAGAGACGATCCGGCCCAAGCGATCAGGTCGCTACGAGCGGCCGCAAGGAACGAAGCATGACCGAACGAATCCTGGTCGTCGACGACGACGAAGACATCGTCCGAGTGGTGAGGATCAACCTCGAGCTCGAGGGCTTCTTCGTCGAGACGGCGAACGACGGGCAAGAAGCTCTGGAGAAGGCGGTCGAGAACCCTCCGAATCTCGTTCTGCTCGACATCATGATGCCCCGCATGGACGGTCTCACCGCGCTCCGGAAGATGCGGAGCCACGGAACACTCGCCGGGACCTCGATCGTGCTGCTCACGGCCAGAGGGCTCACCGAGGACAGAGTCAACGGTCTCGAGCTAGGAGCCGACGACTACATCACCAAACCCTTCGACGTCACTGAGATGGTTGCCCGGGTCAAGGCGGTTCTCCGGCGGACGCAGGCAGCGAGGGACACGTCGCCTCTCACCGGTCTGCCGGGGAACTTCCGGATCGGCACCGAGATCGAATCGAGGGTCGCCACCGGAGAGACGTTCGCCGTCATCTACGGAGACCTCGACAACTTCAAGGCATTCAACGACCACTACGGCTTCATGCGCGGTGATCAGGTGATCAAATTCACCGGAGACGTGGCGCAGCGGGCACTCGACGAGGTCGGTGACCCGAATGGATTCGTCGGGCACATCGGCGGGGACGATTTCGTGTCCATCTGCCGGGCGGACGTCGCCGAGCAGTACTGCAAGGCGGCAATCGACATGTTCGACGACGGCATTCTGGACTACTACGACACCGCTGACGCCCTGCGCGGGTACATCGAGGTGATCGACCGGAGAGGGGAGCGGTTCGCGTTCCCCGTTGTCTCGATCTCGTTTGGGGTCGTCACCAACCGGACGCGCCCGATCACCTCTCAGTGGGAAGCCTCGGCGGTTGCGGTCGAGATGAAGGAGTTCGCCAAGAAACAACACGGCTCCTCCTACGAGATCGATCGCCGTACCTCCTGACATGGCGTCCTCCGCCGTCCAACAGGCGATGGCGAGGGCGATCGCACTGGCAGCGGAACAGCACCCGCACCCCAATCCCCGGGTGGGGGCGGTCATCATCGGCCCGGATGGCCGGCAACTGGGCGCCGCAGCTCATGTCGCTCCCGGTCTGCCGCATGCCGAACGCCTGGCCATCGACGATGCCGGTGCGATCCCAACCGGCGCCACCCTCATTGTCACGCTGGAGCCGTGCAACCACACGGGCCGGACCCTTCCCTGCACCGATGCCATCATCGAGAGCGGTATCCGGAGCGTGGTGGTAGGCGCGCTCGATCCCGATTCGAACGTCGACGGGCAGGGGATCGAACGACTGCGTGCTCATGGTGTCCAGGTGGAGGTGCTCGATACGCACAGCAACCTCGGCCGAGCCGCACTCGATCTCGATCCCGGATACTTCCACCATCGTCGACATGGCACACCTCAGGTGATCCTCAAAGTGGCCGCCACGCTCGACGGACAGGTGGCGGCTGCCGATGGGACCTCGCAGTGGATCACCGGCCCGGCGATGCGGCGGCGGGTGCATGAGTGGCGGGCTCAGTGTGACGCCGTGATGGTCGGTGCCGGCACGGTCTTCGCCGACGACCCTCGACTCGATGTCCGACTCGACGGATACTCAGGCCGGCAGCCGCGCCCGGTGATCGTCGCAGGTTCCCGGCCACTCCCACCCGAGGCACGAATCTGGCAGCGCGACCCGCTCGTTCTGTCGGACCGTCCGATCGAGATCCCGGCGGGCGAACTCGAGGTGGTCGAAGGTGACGGGACTGCCGACTGTGTGGACCTCACCGAGGCACTGATCCGGCTGGGTGAGCTCGGGCTGCTGCGGATCCTGGTCGAGGGCGGTGCCGCGATCGCCTCGTCGCTCGTGAACGCCGATCTCGTCCACGTTGGCCTGCTCCATCTGGGGGCGAAGCTGGGTATGGGACTGGGGCGGCCACTGTTCGACGGCACGTTCGCAACGATCGAGGCTGCGCGGGAGGTCGAGATCGCCACTGCGGAACTCGTGGACGGCGACCTGGAGGTCCGCTGGGAGCGGCGCCTGGGGTGATACCGGTGGCTCGGGGTAGAGTCTCGGCAATGTTCACGGGCATCATCGAGACCGTCGGGACCGTGACCGCGATCGACGGCGGTCCCGACGGCAAGCGGTTCACTGTCGAATCCGGATTGGTCACCTCAGATCTCGCCGTGGGAGGCTCAGTCTCTGTCAATGGGGTCTGTCTCACGGCTACTACGGTCGACGACACCCGATTCACCGTGGACACGATCATCGAGACGCTCGAGCGGACCAACCTCGGGACGGTGGCGGTCGGGGATGGGGTCAACCTCGAGCGCGCGATGCCCGCCTCCGGCCGGTTCGATGGGCACGTCGTGCAGGGACACGTCGACGGGACCGGCGGCATCACCCAGATCGAACCAGAAGGCACCGGCGAGCGGTGGACCATCGCTGCACCTTCGGAGCTCCTGGCCTATGTGGTCGAAAAGGGCTCGATCACGGTCAACGGCGTGAGCCTCACCGTGGCAGCCGTCTCCGATCGGAGCTTTCAGATCGCCCTCATCCCACACACCCTGGAGGTGACTGCCTTCGGGGATGCCGCCGAGGGAGATGCGGTGAATCTGGAGGTCGATATCCTGGCGAAGTACGTCGAGCGGCTGCTGGAGGCCCGCCAATGATATTCGCCAGTCCCGAAGAGCTGATTGCTGCGATCGGCGCGGGCGACATGGTGATCGTCACCGACGACGAAGACCGAGAGAACGAGGGCGACCTCATCGTTGCCGCCGAGAAGGTCACCAACGAGCAGATGGCCTTCATGATTCGGCACACCTCAGGGATCATCTGTGTCCCGATGACGGCAGAGCGACTCGACGAGCTCGAGCTGCCGCAGATGGTGCGGCTCAACACCGAATCTCACGGGACGGCCTTCACCTTGTCCGTCGACGCTCGTGAGGGCGTCACCACCGGCATCTCGTCTGCGGATCGAGTGCGAACCGTGCATGCACTCATCGATTCGAACAGCCGCCCGGTCGACATCACCAGGCCCGGGCACATGTACCCGCTGCGCGCAGCCGACGGAGGCGTCTTGCGGCGTACCGGGCACACCGAAGCCGGAGTTGACCTAGTCAAAATGGCCGGCCTCTACCCGGCTGCCGTCCTCTCGGAGCTGATGAACGACGACGGGACCGTCTCCAAGCTCGATGACATCGAGAGATTCGCCAAAGAGCACAACCTGTTGGTCGGCTCCATTGCAGACCTCATCGCCTACCGGAGGGCAAACGAAGAGAAGCTGGTCCAACGGGTCGTGCAGTCCCGGATCCCGACCGATCACGGGGACTTCATGGCGATCGGCTACCGGAGCTTCGATGGTCGAGATCACATGGCTCTCGTCATGGGTGACATCGGTGACGGCGAGGACGTCCTGGTCCGAGCCCACTCGGAGTGCCTCACCGGCGACGTGCTGCACAGTCGACGGTGTGACTGCGGTGACCAACTGGACCTGGCGATGGGCAAGATCGCCGAAGAAGGACGCGGGGTGATCGTCTACATCCGAGGCCACGAGGGCCGGGGGATCGGGCTGTTCGCCAAGCTCCGGGCCTACAACCTCCAGGACACCGGTCGCGACACGGTCGAAGCCAACATCGATCTCGGCCTCCCCGTCGACAGCCGCGACTATGGCGTCGGCTCACAGATCCTCTACGACGTCGGTGTCCGATCGATGCGGCTCCTCACCAACAACCCGACGAAACGAGCAGGGATCGAGGGATACGGCCTGACCATTCTCGACAGTGTTCCCGTGGTCACCGAGCGCAATGCCCACAACGAGCACTACCTCAAGACCAAAGTCGCAAAGCTCGGCCACCTCCTCGGAGATGATGGCGAATGAAGCGACTGGACGTCGAACCCGGGCCGGTGCCCGGCCGGATCGGTATCGCCGTCTCATCGTTCAACGCCCCGATCACCGAGGCCATGCTCGACGCGGCGCTCGCAGAGGCAGAGCGGACCGGCGTAGACGAGAGCATCGTCTTGCGGGTCCCGGGCGCCATGGAGTTGCCGTTGGCGGCGCGGGTGCTCGCCGAGCAGGGATGCGAGGCCGTGGTGGCGATCGGTGCGGTGATCAAGGGCGAGACCGATCACTACGAGTACGTCGCAGAGCACGCCACCCGAGGCATCACCGATGCGTCCACCCGGACCGGGGTCCCCGTTGGTAACGCGCTGCTGACGGTACGCGAGTACGAGCACGCCGTCGAGCGTTCCCTCCCCGGTCCGGGCAACAAGGGCGCGGAAGCCGCCGAAGCGGCCATCGAATTGGCTCGCCGTCTACGAGGTTTGAGGGAACTCAACGGCGATTCAGAAGTTCACAGTTCACAGTGAACGGTCCACAGTTCAGGGCTTCTTGACCGTCTCGATTCCGGCGGCGCTGCGCCGATCGGTGGGCGAAACTACCGACATCGCAAGGCGTGACTTCGTCGAACTGTCAACTGTGAACTGTCGACTGTCAACTCCGTATGGAATAGCGAACACGGCAAACCCGTTGTACCCTGCAGCCGACAACAGAGGCGAAGTGGAGCGCTGACTCCCACCCGGCCACCGACACAGGTGAGTCGAGGTAGACCACGAAACCCGGGCGACCGGAGTCTTCGATGCGATCGAGGCAGCACCCACGTGCTGCCTCTTTCATTGAGACGAGTTATCCAACAGGAGGATGCGAAATCGCTGACCTGCGTGTGAACACCTACATTCGGGCTCCCGAAGTCCGGGTCGTAGCACCCGACGGAGAACAGATCGGGGTGAAGAAACTGGCGGAAGCCCTGTGGCTGGCCGAACAACTGGACATGGACCTCGTGGAGGTCGCGCCCAGCGCCAAGCCTCCCGTGTGCAAGATCATGGATTACGGCAAATTCAAGTACGAGCAATCCGTCAGGGAACGTGAAGCCAGGAAGAACCAGACGAGAACCGTCATCAAAGAGACGCGGTTGACGCCGAGGATCGCCGACCACGATTTCGACATGCAGGCCCGTCGCACGGCCGAATGGCTGGCCGACGGCGACAAGGTGAAGGTGACAGTCAGGTTCAGAGGTCGGGAGCGTGAGCGTCCTGAGTACGGCGAGCGTGTTCTGAGGCGACTGTTCGAGACCGTCGAGGACATGGCTCAGATCGAGCAGGCTCCGTCGCTCGAGGGCCGTCAGATGGTGATGACCATCGCCCCGCTCAGGAACCGGCCCAAGCCCGTAGCCGAAGCTGCCGAGGAATCGGCGACCGACTGACACGCAGGCGCGACGAGCGCCTCGAGACATCAAAGGAGAACCGCATGCCGAAGCAGAAAACGCACCGCGGTGCCGCCAAACGAATCAAGAAGACCGGATCAGGAAAGCTCCGGCGCAAGCAGTCCGGCCGCGGGCACCTGAACCTCGCCAAGGGCAATGACCGGTATCGGCGCCTCAAGGGTGAAACCGATCTCGCCCCGGGCGATGCCAAAGTCGTCAAGCGCCTCATCGGCAGCTGAACAGGGAGGTCCACCATGGCACGGGTAAAACGCGCCGTTCACGCCAAGAAGAACCACAAAAAGGTCCTCGACCGGGCATCCGGATACAAGGGGGCGAAGAGCCGCCGTTTCAAGACCGCCAATGAGCAGGTCATGCATGCGATGCAGGACAGCTACGACCACCGCCGGAAGCGGAAGGGCGATTTTCGGCGCCTGTGGATCCAACGGATCAACGCAGCGTCACGCCAGCACGGCATGAGCTATTCGACATTCATCGCCGGCCTGAAAGCCGCCGAGATCGAGGTCGATCGCAAGATGCT
>JAHEIN010000046.1:0-1272 GCA_024639335.1 bacterium
TGCGATGAGGTCGAGCAGTTCCTCGAGGTCCGGCCGCCTCGTGAGCGAGAGGAACGGCCGCAACCGCTGACTCACGAACGGCGACACCAGCCGCGCCTTGACGATGCGTGGGAGACTTCCGACCCATCGACCGCCGGCGCCACTGTTGGGGATGAGCGTGCCGTCGTCGGTCATGACCCTTCGACGTTCGGACAGCGTGTGTCTGTCCGCCATGTCGAGGATCATGTCGTACCGGGCATCACCGAGCGTGAAGTCCGTCTTCGTGTAGTCGATTGCTCGGTCGGCGCCCAATGATCTGACGAAGTCGAGATTTGGTGTGCTGCAGACGCCGGTGACGTGGGCACCATATGCCTTGGCGATCTGCACCGTGAGGCTCCCGATGCCACCTGAGGCCCCTACGACCAGGACGTCGTCTCCGTCCTGAATGTCAGCGATGTCCCGTACCGCTTGGAGGGCGACACACCCGGCCGTCGGCAGACCTGCAACGTCCTGGAAAGACAAACCGTCTGGCTTGGCCAAGAGTTGGTTCTGGTCCACGGCGGCATACTGGGCAAGCGCACCGGTGCACCATCCGAAGACCTCTTCCCCGGCCGCCAACCCTCGGACCGATGATCCCACTCGGGTGACGACACCGGCCACGTCCATCCCTCGGATTCCTTTCCGAGGTCGTGTGAGACCGTATCCGAGCCGCATGACGCGCGGCTCGCCGAGTGTCATCGAATGGTCCGCCCAGTTCACACCGGCCGCTTGAACCTGCACGAGTACCTGATCCTGTTCGATGGTCGGCATCGGCACGTCTTGAACCGACACAACTCTGATCGGGTCTCCGTATCGATCGTGCGAGGCGGCCTGCATCGTGCGGACCGCCTGCGAGGCGGATGTCTTTTTCGTAGTGGTCATGTTGATCCTCTCTGAGCCGCGCCTCACGCGGCGTGGAACACGAACCCCCAGTAGTCGCGGTATGCCTCGCGTCGTACCACGCCGACCGCTCCCTCCACGGCCATCCCCATGATCGGGTGGTCGATTTCGAGTTGGCCGACGACCCGGGTGCCGTCGGTGAGTTCGACCACGCCCAGTCCGAGCCGCTCGACTTCATACTCGGCAGGGAGATTGTGGACGTGGGTGTACGTGACGAGCGTCCCTGTGGTTGGGAGTGGCTCGGGGTCGAACTCGAAGAACTCGAGATTCCCGCAGCTCTTGCATCTCATGCGGAAGGGATAGTGGAGCGTGCCGCACGACCGGCATCGGTAGGCGTAGATCCGACGTTGCATG